>JADZAS010000009.1 GCA_020852515.1 Phycisphaerales bacterium | reverse complement strand
TGCCCTTCAACGTCGCGGCCGGGAACTCCAGCGGGTACAACTACGCCTCCGGCCGGCTCGACCACCAGACCTACTACAAATCCATCCGCGTCGAGCAGAACCACCTCCAGACGGCGGTCCTCGATCGCATTCTCCGCGCGTGGCTCGATGAGGCAGTCCTCGTCGAGGGGCTATTGCCCCAGTCGATGCGGGCCATCGGCGTCGCCACGCCGCACACGTGGTTCTGGGATGGGATGGAGCACGTCGATCCCGCCAAGGAAGCCACGGCGCAGGCCACGCGACTGGCCAACCACACGACCACACTCGCGACCGAGTTCGCCCGGCAGGGGCGGGACTGGGAAGAGGAACTGCGCCAGCGGGCGCGTGAAGTCGCACTCATGAAGGAACTGGGGCTGACTCCGGCGCAGGCACAGCCGCGCGCGGCCGACCCCGACGAGACAGACAAGGAAGAGGACGATGGCCAGAACGAAAGCGCCAACGCAGTCAGCCGCATCGCCGCCTGAGAGCACGACTCCCGGATCGATCGAGATCACTGCCTCTGCACAGATCGATGTCGAGGCCGCGGCCGGCGAAGGAACCACGGCGCTGCCTCGATTCAAAATGGTGGCCTACACCGGCGGTGCCATGCGTGTCACCGCGTGGCGGCATCCCGTCATTCTCGATCTGGCGGGGTTGAACATTCCATCGCAACAGCGGCCGATCCGATTCAGCCACGATCCCGGCTCGGGCGTGGGCCACACCGACGCGATCCGCATCGAGCAGGGGCAACTCATCGCCTCGGGCCTCGTCTCGCGCGACACACCCACGGCGCGTGAGATCGTGACCTCCTCGAAGAACGGGTTCCCCTGGCAGGCGTCGGTGGGCGCATCGGTCGAGGAGTTCGAGTTCATCCGCGAAGGGCAGAAGGTGCTCGTCAACGGCCAGGAGTTCGCCGGGCCGGTCAACGTGGTCCGCAAGGCGACGCTCGGCGAAATCAGTTTCGTGGACCTCGGGGCGGATGGAAAGACCAGTGTGAACGTCGCGGCGATCGCTGCGACTCAGGAGAACATCATGGACGGTGAGAACAAGGACAACGGCACCCCCACGACCGCGAGCAACAACGGCACGGTGACGCCAGCCAAACCGGAGTCGCAGGCGGATGCATCGAATGCCAACGCCAGCGCCGTGGGGGACATCCGCGCACAGGCGGTCGCCGAAACGACGCGCATCTCCGCAGTCCGCCGGCTCTGCGCCGGCCAGCACGATGAGATCGAAGCCAAGGCGATTCGTGAGGGCTGGGATTCCACGCGCACCGAACTCGAAATCCTCCGCGCCAGCCGGCCCAAGGCCCCGGCGATCCACGTGCACGACCAGAATGTGAGCACGCAGGTGCTCGAAGCCGCGTGCATGCTCACCGCCGGGCTCGATGAACCTGAGAAGCACTGCCAGGAGCAGGCGCTCGACCTGGCTGCCAGGCGATTTCGCGGCGGCATCGGTCTTCAGGAACTGCTGCTTGAAGCCGCGTGGGCGAACGGATACAGCGGCCGCAACTTCCGCGACAGCCGCAATGTCCTCAAGTTCGCCTTCAACCCGGGCATCGAGGCGGGTTTGAGCACCATCGACATCGGCGGCATCCTGAGCAATGTCGCCAACAAGTTCCTCCTCGAGGGATTCCTCTCCGTCGAGCGAACCTGGCGGAACATCACTGCGGTGCGCAACGTCAGCGACTTCAAGACCGTCACGTCGTACCGGCTCGTGGGCAAGGACCAGTACGAGATCGTGGCGCCCGGCGGTGAACTCAAGCACGGCACCCTCGGTGAAGAGCAGTACACCAACAAGGCCGACACTTACGGCCTGCTGCTCGCGATTGATCGCCGCGACATCATCAATGATGACCTCGGCGCCATCACCACGGTGCCGCGCAAGTTGGGTCGCGGAAGCGGCCTGAAGATCAACGATGTCTTCTGGACGATCTTCCTGGCCAACAGCGACTTCTTCAAGGTCGGCAACAAGAACTTCATCAGCGGCGCCGACACGGCCCTGAGCATTGACGGTCTGACCAAGGCCGAGGTCGCCTTCATGGACCAGGTCGATGGGGACGGCAAGCCCATCGGCATCATGCCCTCGATCATGCTCGTGCCCACGGCGCTCAGCGCCGTCGGCACGCAGCTGTTCAAGAGCATGGAACTGCGTGACACCACGGCAAGCACAAAGTACCCCGTGTCCAACCCGCACCAAGGCAAGTTCCGCGTCGAGGTGAGCCGGTACCTGAGCAACGCCTCGTACACGGGCAACTCCGCCAAGGCGTGGTACCTGCTCGCGGACCCTGCTGATCTGCCGGTCATCGAGGTCGCGTTCCTCAATGGACAGGAGTCGCCGACGATCGAGACCGCCGAAGCCGACTTCAACGTGCTGGGCATCCAGATGCGCGGCTATCACGATTTCGGATGCGCGTTGCAGGATCCGCGTGGTGGGACCAAGAGTAAGGGCGAAGTGTGATCGGCACTGGAATCTGAGTGATCAGTTCTCCGCCGCACACGTGATTCAGGAGTTTCGACATGACACAGGCAACATTCGTCTCACCCGGCAACGCCATCGACTACACCCCCGGCAGCGCCGTGGCGGCCGGCCAGGTGGTGGTGCAGAGCACACTGCCGGGCTTTGCTCGCACACCCATCGCGGCAAATGCGCTGGGGTCCCTGGGCGTGGCGGGCATCTACGACATCGTCAAGGTGACCGGCGCGATCGGCGCAGGCATCGCGGTCTACTGGGATGCCAATGGCGATCCCGTCGGTGGCACGGCCGGAACCGGCGCTTTGACGACCACTTCGACGGGCAACACCTACCTCGGCAAGACCGTACGGGCCGCAGCGGACACCGATGCCACGGCGCGCGTGCTCGTCGATCACTCCGTCATTGGGCTCCAGAGCACGCTGACGGGCGCGATTCCCGATCCCGGCGACGCCGGTGCCATTCCCGTCGCGCAGTCGGGCTATGTGCCCATCGTGACTGGCGGCTCGGAGACGCGCACACTGGCGATCCCGACCTTTGTCGGGCAGGAACTGCTCCTGTTCATCAAGACCGACGGCGGCACCTGCGTGATCACTGTGGCCGCGGCGATCAACCAGACCGGCAACAACACCATCACGATGGCGGAAGTGAACGACTCGATCCGCCTGCACGCGATCGACAACGACGGCACCCTCGCCTGGCGCGTGGTGTGCAATGACGGCGCGGCCCTCTCCACGGTGTAATGCATCATGACCGATTTGCTCAGCCAGGGACTGTCATGGCTCGAAGATCAGCGTCACCAGCACCTGACGCGGATGGTGACGTACCAGCGCGGCGGCAGCGAGGTGGAACTGCCGGCGACGATCGGCCGCACCGTCTTCGAACAGGACGACCACGTGGGCGGGCTCACGCGCATCGAATCGCGGGACTTCCTTATCCGCGCCGTCGATCTCGTCCTCGCCGCTGAAACCACACTGCCCCAGCCCGGCGATCGCATCATCGAGACCGATGCCGTCGCCACGTACACCTACGAGGTGATGGCGCCGGGCAGTGAGCCGCCATGGCGCTACAGCGATGTGAATCGTCTGACGCTTCGCATCCACACCAAGCACGTGGCGACGGAGGTGCTCTGATGGCTGGCAGCCGGGACAATCTCTCGCGCTGGGCGGGGCCGATTCTCACAGCCCTCGTCGCCGGCGCGGCTCTCACGGTCCAGTGGGGCGTCATCACGACCAAACTCGATCACGTCGAGAAGCGCCTCGATGAACTCATCCTCGAAGCGCGCTCACTGCGCACCGAGTACAAAGAGATCGAGCGGCGGCTGTCCTACCTCGAAGGCCGGTCCAACGGGAGGAGCGGGCCATAATGGGCAGCACGGTCCTGACCATCGCGGATGCTGTGGTGGCGAGCCTGAACGGGGCCTCGTTCTCGATGCCTTTCACCGCCCAGCGCCTCCTCGTGCCGAGCCTCGGACTCGAAGACCTGGCGAACCTGCATGTGACGGTCGTGCCGCGGACGGTGACGCGGACCGCCTCGGGCCGGCGCGATTCCTGGCTGGACTGCACCATCGACGTGGGCGTGCAGAAGAAGGTGGCCAGTGATCCGGATGCCGACGCATTGATCGCGCTGGTTGAAGAGATCACCGAGCACCTCAGTCACCAACGGCTGGCAGGCGCGCCCGAGGCTGCGTGGATGGGCACGACCACCGATCCGCTCATCTCCCCCGAGCATCTCGATCAGCAGCGCGCATTCACCAGTGTCGTGTCGGTTACCTACAGGGTGAGGACGTAGACGAAAGGACCGTGACCCATGGGCTTCAAACTCGGCATGGAGGCCGTCCTCAACTACAAGGTGGACGGCCAGGGCGCCGGCGGAGCGTGGCTCGAGCTGACCAATGTCCGCGATGTGACGCTCAATCTCGAAGCGGCCGAGGCGGATCTGACCACGCGGGCGAATGCGGGCTGGCGCGCCAATGTCGCCACACTCAAGTCCGCGACCATCGAATTCGAGATGGTGTGGGATACCGCCGACGCCGGCTTCACGGCCATCCGCAACGCCTACCTCAATAACGCCATCTTGGGCTTCCAGGTCCTCGATGACACTGGTGGCGAGGGATTGCAGGCCGACTTCATGATCAGTTCCTTCAGTCGCAGCGAACCACTCGAGGAAGGCATCACCGTCTCGGTGACGGCCAAGGTCGCCTACTCGGCCACGCCGCCCTCGTGGATCGGAGGTGCGTGATGCCCAGCAGTACCCTGTCACTTTCCGGTGAGATCGGCGGCGCGCCGCTGGGGGCCACGCTTCAGCGCACCGCCGACGGCTCCATCCGCCAGGGGCCGATCACGCTGCCCGCCGCCGAGGCCGGGACGCTCTCGACGCGCAGCACCGACACCACGGGGGTGCTCACCATCGCAGGAAGCACGCTGCAGATCGGCGATGTCATCGACATCTACTGGGATGGCGGCAGGCGTTACGACGTGGATGTGGATGGCGTGGCCGGCGACGATATCACATTCTCGGGCGGAGCCGGCGATGTGCTGCCGGCGCAGGACACTGCGGTGACAGCCGCTGAGCAGGTGGCGATCGCGCTGGCGTTTACCGGCGATGAACTCGTCGCCATCGGCGCCAAACTCGGAGAGCGCGGCCACCTGAGCGTGCGCGACACCGGCGTGACGGCGCTGTCGATCGACCTCGTGAAGAACGAGACGTGGTTCTGGCTCGACGGCCAGCAGATCGTCAATCCGCTCGCGGGCGACTCGGTCGATGGGCTGACGGCGAGCAACGCATCGTCGTCGGCGACGGCGGTTCTGAACCTCGGCGTGCTCTACGACTCGACGCCGTGAGCAGGAGGACGCACCAATGGGATGCTGGATGTACACCATCCTGGCCTGCTGGATTGTCTGGCTGCTGGCGCTCTGGTGCGGCCGCCAATTCCGCGCCACGTTCCCCGTCATCGATCCGCAGCTCTTCAAGCAGCCAGGCGAGCGGGCCGGAGATCCGGAAACAGGAGTCTGACATGATCATGTACTGGGTGGGTGGAATCGTCTTCCTTTGGCTGATCTGGGTGTGGGCGGACTGGAAATACCAGCAGGCCCGCGCAGCGCGTCGGGCTCAGGAGAACGGGCCGACCGAGCAATCAGGAGATGCCGCCGGTGAAAATGTTCAAGGACAACACGGGTAACGAGTGGACGGTCGAGATCAACATCGCGGCGCTGAAGCGCATCCGCTCCCTCACCGGCACCGACCTGCTCGAAGTGATCAGCGGCGGCGACCTGCTCGAACGCCTCATGCGCGACCCGGTTCTGCTGTGCGACATCATCTACGCGCTGGTGAAGCCGCAGGCGGATGAGAAGCGCATCAGCGACGAAGCCTTCGGCGCCGCGATGGCCGGCGACGCCATCGACGCCGCCACGGCGGCATTGCTCGATGAACTGGTGGCTTTCTGCCCCAGCCCGAGGGACCGGGCCAACCTCGGGCGGGTGCTTCTGATGGTCCGCCGCGCGATGGACAAGGCGCGCGACGTGGTCGAGGCCCGTCTGGAAGGCGGCGAGATCGAACGGATCGTGGACGAAGCGCTGAAGGCGGCGACCTCTGGCAACTCATCTGGCGCTGCGCCGGCATCCTCGGCCTCGATCCCGCCGACCTGACGCTGCGCGACCTGCTCGCGATGGCCGAGCAAAGGCAGCGTGACGAGTGGGCTCGGGTCTCATCGATCATGGCCCTCATCGCCAACACCCAGCGCAGCGCCAAACACCAGCGGGCGTTCCGGCCCAGCGACTTCGATCCGTTCGCCCTCCAGGGCGGCGTCATGAAGGCGGATGTGTCGGTACTGAAGGAAGTGTTCATTGAGGGAGGGGTGCCGAAGCCGGCCCGGGAATCACCATGATCGATCTGCGCATCAAGCAGTTGTTCTTCGACCGGCCAAAGGTGAGGCGGGCCGTCGATGCCGCGCGCCGCCGGGTGCTCAGCAAGGCGGGCGCCTTCATCCGCCAGACGGCGCGCACGAGCATCCGCAAACGCAAGGGTACGAGCAAGCCGGGAGCGCCGCCCCACTCGCACGTCGGCCTGCTGCGGCGCTTCATCCTCTTCGGCTACGACAAGCAGAGCGACTCGGTGGTCATCGGCCCCGTGGGATTCAAGGCCTCGGCCGCGCCGCGCGTGCTCGAACGCGGCGGCACGGCGACCGTCACCCGCCGCCGGCGCGGCAGGCGCAGCGAGCGCCGCGTGCGCATCGCCGCCCGCCCCTACATGCAGCCGGCGCTGGAGAAGGAGCGGCCCAAATTCCCCGAACTCTGGCGCAACAGTGTGAGGGGGACCTGAGCAATGGCCACCACCCAGGGCATCCGCGCCGGAAAGGCCTTCGTCGAGATCGGCGGCGACGACTCGCGCCTGCTCCGCGCCCTGCGGCGCGCCCAGGTGCGTCTCAAGGCCTTCGGCGACGGTGTGCGGTCAGTCGGCCAGCGTCTCGTCGCCACCGCGGCCGTCATCGGCACGCCCTTCGCGCTGAGCAGCATCGCCTTCGCCACCTTCGAGCAGAGCATGGCCCGCGTCCGCGCCCTGACCAACGCCAATGAGAAGGACTTCAAGCGTCTCTCGGATGAAGCCAAGCGCCTCGGCGAGACGACGGTGTTCTCGGCGAGCCAGGCCGCGGATGCGATGGGATTCTTCGCGCTGGCGGGTTTCAGCGTCGAGCAGATCCTCAAGTCCATCGGCCCGACACTCAATCTCGCCGCGGCGGGCCAGCTCGAGATCGCCCAGTCCGCCGACATCGCCGCCAAGATCATGGCCGGCATGGGGATCGAAGCCGATCACCTCGGCGAGGCAGTGGATGTGCTCACCAAGGCCATGACCACCGCCAACACCGATCTGCTCCAACTGGGCGACGCCATGAAGTTCGTCGGCCCGATCGCCAAGAGCGCAGGCATCGCCTTCGAGGAGATCGTCGCGGCCATTCAGCTGCTCTCCAACGCCGGCATCCAGGGCGAGATGGCGGGCACGACTCTGCGCGGGGCGATCCTGGCGCTGACGAGCCCGAGCAAGGAAGCGGCGGACACGCTCAAGGAACTGGGTGTGAACGTGCTCGACGCACAGGGCAACGTCCGGCCGCTGGCGGCCATCATCGATGATCTGAATCGCGCCATGGAGGGCATGGGCTCGGGCAAGCGACTCGAAATCCTCGGCCGGGTCTTCCAGGCCCGGCAGGCGGCCGGCGTGGCTGAACTCCTCTCGCAGGGCGCCGACAACCTCCGCGACTACCAGAACGCCTTGCAGGGCGCGACCGGCACGGCCGAGCGCATCGCCGGCGTTCAACTCAACACCCTCAAGGGTCAGGCGATCATTCTCAAGAGCGCCCTCGAAGGTCTGGGCATCGCCGTAGGCGAATCGATCGTGGCGCCTCTGCGCATTGCCACGCACCTGATTACTCGCGTCACGACCGCGATCGCGGAGTGGGTGCGCGAGAACCGGATGCTTGTCGTCGTCGCCGCGGGATCGGTCGCCGTGCTCGGCGCTGTCGGCGTGGCGCTGGTGCTGGTGGGCGCCAGTGCGCAGGCCGCGGCATTCGTGCTCGGCGGGTTGGTCTCGGTGATTACAGCAGTGAAAGTCGCATTCGCTGCCGCGGCCGCGATCATCGGCGCCGTCATCTCGCCCATCGGCCTGCTCATCGCCGCCGTCGCAGTGCTCGGCGGAACCGTCATCGCATGGTCCGGCGCGGGTGGCAAGGCCTTGCAGTGGCTGCGTGATCGGTTCGGCGAACTGAGCACATTCGTCGGCGCCGTGGTCGCCGGTATCCGCGATGCACTCGCCGCCGGTGACATCGCACTGGCCGCCCGCGCGCTGTGGGCTGGCCTGCGCGTCGCGTGGGAACAGGGCATCCAGCCCCTGCGCCAGGCGTGGATCGGCTTCAGCGCCGGCTTCCAGAAGGCCGCGATCATCGCCTTCTCCGGCGTTCGAAAGGCATGGATCGAGGTGCGCGACTGGTTCGAACGCAACTTCCCGGATTTCACCGCGGGCATCGCCAAAGGCTGGGCCAATCTCGCCGCGGGCGTGCAGCGCATCTGGGCCCGGGTGACGAACTGGCTCGCCGACCGGTTCACTGAAGTCATGGGCCTGCTCGATGAGACGCTCGATGTCGAAGGGGCCAAGGCGCTCAATCGCCGGGAACTGGATGCCGATCTCGCGGGGATCGAATCGCAGCGCAAGGACGCGCTCGCCGAGGCGGAGCGCCGCCGCGGTCGCAGCGATGCCCAGCGCGAGCAGGAGAAGGAGGCGGCGCTCAATGCCGTCGATGCCCAGCGCGCCGAGGCCCTGGCTGATCTCGACGAGCAGACGGCCGAGCGCGTGCGCCAGGCTGAGGAAGCACTGGCCCGCACGAAACAGGAACTGGCGCAGGCGGTCGAGACGGCGCGGCAGCGGCGCGAAGAGGCGCTGACCAGCGGACAGGATCCCGCATCGACTGCTTTGCAGCGCCTGGCTGACCTGGGCGATCAACTCGATCTGCTCGCCAGTCGCGTCAGTGTCCGCGGCACCTTCGACGCCTCGGCCGTGCGCGGCCTCGCCGCCGGCGATGACAGTGCCGAGCGCACAGCGCGCGCCACCGAACAGACGGCCCGCCACACCAAGCGCCTCGTCGAGGCTTCAAACAAGGGATTGGCCTTCGGATGAGCACGGAAGTTCAGGAACGCGGGATCAGTCGAACGACCAGCAGCGGCCGGAGTCCATCGACCGAGCGCCTCTACTGGGTGCGCGGCACGAGTGATGACCTCGAGGCGCTGGCGGCGCTCGAAGCCGAGGTTCCATCCTTCTATGGCGGACTGCCCCTCTATCAGGTGCGTGTCGAGGAGGCCGGGCCCGATCTCTATGACGGGGCTGTCATTTATCAGGTCGATTCATCCACTGATCCGCCCGACACGGGCGAGAGCACCTTCACCTTCGAGACCGGCGGCGGCAGTGAGCACATCACCCAGTCATCGGCCACCATCGCTTCATACGCCCCGCCCGGAAAGACCGCGCCGGACTTCAAGGGGGCGATTGGCGTCACCGCCGACAGTGTCGAGGGTGTGGAGATCGTGGTGCCGGTCTACCAGTTCACTGAGACGCATTATCTCGACGACAGTCTAGTGACGCCCGTATATAAAGGTACGCTCTTCGCCCTCACCGGCCGGGTCAATAATGCGGCTTTCAAGGGCTTCAACGCCGGTGAGTGCCTCTTCCTGGGCGTCTCAGGCTCCAAACGCGGCCAGGGCGACTGGGAACTGACGTTTCGCTTCGCCTCTCGGCCGAACCGCACTGGCCTGAGCATCGGCGACATCACCGGCATCGACAAAAAGGGCTGGGAGTACCTCTGGGTGCGTTATGCCGAGGTTGAGGACGCGACCGCCGGCGCGCTGGTGAAGCGGCCTGTCGCGGTCTACGTCGAGCGAGTTTATGACAGCAGCGACTTCACTGGGCTGGAGATCGGAACATGAGCGGCGATTCCCTGCGCAAGGTGAAATCCGGCGATCCGCTGCGTATCCCCGCGGGGGCGTACAACGCGTTCGTCGATGCGGCCATCGATCTGCGCCAGCGCCAGCATGAGGAATCCCGCGAACCCCAGCGCCTGCAGCGGGACAACGATGTCATCCTCGTTCTCAACTCCACCGCTTCGACCGTGAATCGCTTCGGCGTGCTCGCGATCACCGATCCGATCATCGCCCCCACTGACGCTCTTGAACTCGAACGTGTCGCGTTCACTGGCGTTGTGCCGGCGGCCGAGCACGCGGGCAAGTTCGCAATCCTGCTTGAGACTGCCTCGCCCGGGGCCATCGTCCGCGCCGCAATGGGCGGAGTCGTTCCCGTGAAGATCGGCATGGCCGATCCGAACCACGAGTTCGCGGATGTGTCGCCGGGGTTCACCGACCGATTGCTCAGCGGCGACAGCGGCGCGGCGCAGATCCTGTGGGTCGAGAGTTCGATCAGCACGACGCGCCAGGCGATTGTCCGATTGCCTGCCGGTGGCGCGGCCGTCTGTCTCGCCAGCGCGAGCGGCCTGGCCTTCGACGCGAATGGCTGTCTCAAAATCGACACCACCGTCAACAGCACCGTGCAACTCACCCTCGTCACAGGCGTCACGCACGCCATCGTCGGCAACGTCCTGCGCATCACGGCCCAGCGATCGATCATCACCCTCTCGCGCAATGTGGCCGGCGCGGTCATCGGCGTCGGCGCCACGCCCACCACCGATCAGACCAGCGACGTGAATCTGGAGAGTTGTCCGTGACTCGTTGTGCGCAATCGAACGGAGTCGAACTCACTTGTGGTGAGCGACCGAAGGGAGTCGAACCATGCCCCTTATCCTCGGCCCATCCGGCAACACGCTGCTGCTCGGTTCGTCCGGCCTGCCCGCGACGAGCACGCGATGCTGCTGCTGCAAAGAGGGCGCCGACTGCCCCCACTGCCTGTGCTGCGAGTGCTGGGTCTGTGGCGACGGGATCAAACACGCGCTACCCACCGCAGGCTGCCACAACGCCAGTGGCAAGGCCTGTCTGACCGTGACGCTCAGCGGCCTGACGTTCGTGACGAACTGCCGCACGTTCCGCAACAACAACTGCGTGGCCGCGCCGGGCACGTGGGCATCGTACAAGTACCTCTCCGCCGCGATGCCCGATCTGGTGCTGCCGTTCAACTGGAACGACGGCGCGCACACGCCGATTCGCGATCCCGACCTGCCGTGCGCTGAGATCGCCCCCGGCACGGTCTGCCGCCAGTGGCACATGTGCGTCGTCCTGCCCGACACCGGCATCGACGCCACGCAGTACGTCAACGCCAACTGCACCGGCACGAGCAACACGTTCAGCGTGCTCATCACCAGCGCCGTGCTCGACTACCAGGTCGTCGGCACCACGCGCCGTTTCATCCTGTGGGTCACGGCCCTGCCCGGTGGCGGCATCCCCATTCCGATCTTCTTCGGTGTCGCCAGTTTCGACGCCCGCCAGTGCGCGAATTACTCGACATGGCCGCTGGTCATCACAAATGGGCTGAGCAGCACTGCCTGTCTCTGCGGTGGATCCGGCACGGCGATGCACCCCGCCGCGACGGGTGGCACGGCGACATTGACGATGGCGTGCGATACGGATTGCAGTGGCTTCGAACCTGGGCTCGGGCTGGCGTCAATCGAAGCGTCTGGTCCGCGAATTGCGCCGCATCGGCAAGTGGATGTAACCGCACTGGACATGGCCGACGCTCGCGAGGAACGCCTGCGCGGATGCACGAGATGCCAAAGTCAGCGAACATCAACGTGAGCGTAAAGGAACAGGATACCATCGATGCCGACACGAGGAGTAATCTTGTCGGTGCCCGATCGTTGCCGCGAGACGAGCGATTCGTGCCGAATCGAGGACTCACTGGGAGACGCTCGCTCGAATGTCAGTCAGCCTGCGATCGCGGGACATTGAACTCCCGTGAGTGCCTTCCTACCCGGAAGAAGACAGGACGCATCCGCGACGATTCGCAGCTTTGTATTCCAAGTTTGTCTCTCGACTCTTTGATGGTTGGAACTGTGAGATGATCAGGTGCTACAACTCGAGTGCGGAGAAAACACTGACGTCACTGCGCCGCGCTACGGCGGCTAAAGGCTCAGAGCGGGAGCGACTATGGGTATAGAAGGATCACGGCATTGCCGCACGATGAGACGTGGAAGGTGAATCACAAGCGGGTGGAACGGATCTGGCGCAGTGCAGGCCTGAAGGTACCCCGCAGGCACCCAATTCGCGGGCGATTGTGATTCAATGACACGGCCCGTGCGTGCGACTGCGACCCGAGCACCAGGACCACGTCTGGGCGTACGACTTCGTGCAGACCAAGATCCACGACGGCCGCGCCTTCAAGATGCTGACCATCGTGGCTGAGTTTACGCGTGAGTGCTTGGGAATCGACGTGGCACGCCGGATCACCAGCGATGAGGTGTTCGAGCGTCTGGCGTGGCTGCTGGTAATCCGGAGCGTGCCGAACCACATCCGATCGGACAATGGGCCCGAGTGCATGGCAAAGGTGGTGCGATCCTGGCTCAGCCGTGTCGGAGTGAAGACCTTGTTCATCGAGCCAGGCAGCCCGTCACAGAACGGGTATATGGAGAGCTTCAATGGCAAGCTACGTGATGAGCTGCTCAACGGGGAGATCTTCTATACTCTGAGAGAGGCCAAAGTGCTCATCGAAGGCTGGCGTCAGCACTACAACCGGGTGCGGCCGCACACCAGCCTGGGCGACCGGCCGCCGGCGCCGGAGGCGAAAATGATGGGGACGCAGCGAGAACTGGAGATGAGGTCAGCGGTGGGCATCGAGGCGTCCGCAGAGGCGTGCTCCGCTGCGCTGCGCCCGCCGGTGCGGGGAGCGCCGAGCTCTCTACACTAACTTGAAGGTGGTATGAATCGTGGGGGCAGGTCAAAGCTGCGGCGGCGATCGTTGAGCCGCCTCTTGCGACGTGGCTTTGTCACCCTGGCCATCGGCGTAGCATTCCTGGCGGCCGTGTTCGGGCTCTCGCGTTTCATCGGCTGGATGCTCGGCGACGGGCCTCTCCCGACGCTCCTGCGCGAGGGTTCGCTAATCGTGGGCTGGGTGGCGATGTGGCGACCGATCGAGATCTTCCTGGACGACTGGTGGCCGATCGTGCGTGTGCGGCGGCTCTATGAAAAGTTGAGCCGACTGGATGTCCGCCTCGTCGGCCCCGGCCCGTTGATCTCAGCCGTGGATGGCAGGGCGGGCAATCCGGCGGGCGCGGCTGTGAGCATCATGGCGGCGAAAGCGATGGCGCGGTGGGAGAACGAGGGCGGCAGTACCAATCCGCGCGGTCCCGATGGGATCGATGACGGCGAAGAACGCAATGAATGTCGCTACAGAGTCAATCATCGAGTGACTCAAGTGTCTGGTCGTTGGGCTGAACTGGGCACTGAATAGGCGAGGAGCCCTTTGGACGACTCGCAGTCGAGAAGGCGGGGGAGTCAGCGAGCCTTACTTTGGCGCGTCAAGACTTCGAACCCAAGGACGGCCGCGGAACAGACGAGGGTTCCGTTCAAGAAATTTCTCGATCCACACATCGAGGATCGAATGCGCGTTGCGTTTCATGTTCCACCATCCAAAACCGCTCACGATGGCGGCGCCCGACGCATCGACGATCAGGTCCCACATCGTATCTGTCAGGCCGGAAGGGTCGCCGAGCATGGGCTTCTGCATGGTGGTTCCGAAGACCTGATCCATGGCAAACTCGAATACCTCCCAAAGTGTGCCGCCGGTGACTGCGAAAGCGAAGGCAAAGAGGGCGACAAATCTCGGACGCATATGGAGGTCGATACGCCTGCTCTCGTTGAGCACATAGACGAGCAGGAAACCAACGACGCCGAGCAACAGACCGGACGTTGCATGAAGGGCGACATCCCACCACCACAATCGCGCGTAGTAGCTGCGGAACTCGCCCAGAAAGAGCGCGGCAAACACGAACAGAATCGCGAAAACGTCGTACTCCGGAGGTATCCGAACGGGCAGGCGGCGACCAAGGAGCATGGGTGCCGCTGTGATGGCCATGACCGCGAGCAGCCAGACGCTGCTCGCCCATAGGTTCTCGAAAAGCAGATAGATCAACTCCGCGGCCATCACGGTCTGGAGAATCACCAAGAGTCCCAAGCGGATGCGCTTGGCTCTGACGTTCACAACCTCCGCAGAGGGCGGTACATGCGGTGTTGCCTGGTTCGTCATGAGGCACCACCAAAAAGGTGTCCTGCATACCGTGTCATCCGAGATAGCTCGTCAACATCCATACTGCCTTCTCGTGTACTTGGGTCCGTGCGATCATCATGTCCTCAGTTTCTGCATCCTTTGCCTCGGCAGCCATGTTACGCGCAGTCGCAAGATCGCTGAGCACCTTTCTATGATCCTCCACGAGGTGTGTCACCATCTCGTCAGCTGACGCATCCTCGGCGAGCTCCTTGATCCCGGCCATCTGCGCGAGTGTCCCGAGCCCTCCCGGCGCCAACCCGCCGATCGCTCGGATGCGTTCGGCAATCTCATCCACAGCTGCGAAGAGCTCGGTGTACTGCGCCTCAAATGCATCGTGCAGGGCAAAGAACGACCTGCCGCGAACGTTCCAGTGGCAGAGATGAAGCTGACCCATCAAGGCGTAGGTGCTCGCAACAGTCTGGCGGAGCGCGTCGATCACTTGCTGGTTCATTCTGTGTTCCTTATGTTGCTGGTGTGTCTACGCAACTCGCGATCGTGAGAGGGGCGGGGCAGGCACATCAGACGCACTGGGTTTGCCGGTTAACCTGCCCCGCCTGAAGTGAGGGCGCATTCTAGCGATCCCACTTGCTGGCGGTTTCGGGCTGCTTAACGCTCTTGATCACTCGGCAGTGCAGCAGACATGCGGGCACGTCCCGTTCGAGCAAATCACCCTTACGATACCCCACTAGAGCTGATCTGAAGTGGGTCAAGAATCGAGATCTGTCCAACGACCAAGTTCGCATTGTGGATCGACTGTCGCTCGTGTGTGCCGCGTGTGGACACTCGTACACCGAAAAGCTTCTCCACACGCTGGCTCAGCATCAAGCCGGCGTCTTGGCTGGAAGGCAACGGTTTCGGCTCCGATGCAGCACGACGGAGCTCGCAACATGAGGGCATTGTCCGCGAGGTGCGTCCGAGTGCGCCTCCTCGACGCGGAACCGTAAAGGACGTTTCGGCGAGCGGTGGCGCTTCAGCCACGATGTCCACATCGGGGTGGGTTAGCTGTTGTCAGCGACGGCCTCGCGATCGCAGCAGTATCCGCCACACGAATGTCGTCGATCGTGTAGAAGCAAGCCGGATCAACACTCCGTGCGGCGCGCACGACCTGAGGGGTCCGGGACCGACGCACCTGGACAAAGAGCATGGTCACTGCACCATCACGGCCGACACCCTCAAATCTGGTGACGCGGTACTTACTCCGGCGCAACTCCTCGAAGAGTTCCTCACCCTTCCGCGTAAACACACGAATCACCTGATCACCGAATGGAAGCAATCCCTGCAAACTCACGCCGATGTAGTTGCCGGTCGCAGCACCCAGCGCAAACGCGATGCCGTAGGCTGGTTCGGTGCCGATGTGGGTGATGACCTCGGCCACTACAAACACCCAGATCGACACCTCCATGAGTCCGAAGACCCAGGCCATGCCGCGGTGACCGCTGACTACTGCAATGGTCCGAATCGTTCCAAGAGACACATCCGCAATGCGAGCAATGACGATTATCAAGCAGCCGATCAACAGGTTCCAAGCCATGGCGGTTGTCCTCATATCGCTCCCGCAGGTTTGATCGTGGAGCGGGGAGCGATTGCGTGGTGGTTAGACGGATGATCTGTGGAGATCGTCCTGATTACGAGACTGAACATGAACTCGCCAGCAGCCCAATCTGGTGACAGCCATTGGCGGAATGCGCTAGCGATCCCATTCGCCGGCAGCTTCCGGCTGGTGAACAACCTCGACGATGCGGTAGGTGCGCCGACCCGCTGGCACGTCCCACTCGACCGTGTCTCCAACACGGTATCCCAGCAGTGCCGTCCCGAGAGGGGCGAGTACCGAGATGCGCCCATCGTCCATATTCGCCTCGTCCGGATACACGATGGTCCACGTTTGCCATCCGCGGCTACCCCTCGTGGCCACACGCACGGTTGAGTTCATTGTGATCGTGTCTGCCGATACGTCTTCGGGAGCGACGATCGTGGCACGATCGAGTTCTTCGGTAAGTGCGCGCAGATACTCCTCACCTTCGCCGCGCGAGAGACGGCTGGAGCGCAGCAGTTCCTGCAATCGCTCGAAGTCCTTCTGAGTGATGACGATGTTTCGGGTTCCAATCATTATCAAGTCTCCGTGCCAACACACTTACGTTGCTGGCCTTTCAGCAAGACCCAAATACCAGTCTCACGCCCCCATCTCTCGGTATGTCGTCGCGATTTTGTCCATGGCAACAATGTACGCGGCCGTTCGAAGATCCAGTACTCGACCATTCGCGTGCCGCACGAGCTGCATCTCTTGGTAGGCGTGGCGCATGGTGTCATCGAGCCCCGAGAGTACGAGATCGACCTCGGCTGTGCCGCGACGAATCCGGTGCTGCAATGCCTCCGGGACGCTTCGGCCAACCATGTGCTGAAGCGCTTCAAGCAGCTCCTCACCGCGAGCCTCGTCCATACGACGTTCCAGACGCCCGAATCGGATGTGCGTGATATTCTTGATCCACTCGAAATACGACACCACGACGCCCCCGGCGTTCAGATAGATGTCCGGAATGACCGTCTTACCCGCGGCTTGGAGGATCTGATCTGCTTCGGCAGTCACGGGGCCGTTGGCCGCCTCAGCGATCAGCGTTGCACGGATACGTGGTGCGTTCTCGCTGGTGATCTGATCCTCCCGGGCGGCCGGGATGAGGATGTCACACTCCGCCTCCAGAATCTTTCCGCCGTCTTCGACGAACTGGGCATCAAGGAAACCGCGCACACCACCGGTCTCTCGGAGGTGTTCGTAAACCGCTTCGACATCAAGACCCAACTCGGACACCAGCGCGCCATCATGTTCGATGATCGCAATCACGCGCACCTCATCTTCCTCTGCCAGCGCCCTGGCGGCGTGATACCCGACGTTTCCGAGACCCTGAATGATGACGGATTTGCCCGCGAGAGTGCCCGACAGTTTCGCGTCACGCACATCGTCTTTGTGCCGGAAGAACTCGCGCAGTCCATACTGGACACCGCGTCCTGTTGCCTCCCGTCGCCCGGCGATGCCGCCTTGGGAGACCGGCTTGCCAGTGACACATGCGAGCGCGTTGATATCGCCCGGGAATTGAGTACGGTAGACATCGGCAATCCAAGCCATCTCGCGCGGGCCGGTGCCCAAGTCAGGCGCGGGCACGTTCAGGCTCGGACTGATGAATCCCTTGGCGATCAACTCGCGCGCGAACCGGCGCGTAATCCGTTCCAGGTCCTCCTCATCGTACTGGCGCGGATCGATGATCAACCCGCCTTTGGCGCCCCCGAAGGGCACATTGACCAGAGCACACTTGAAGGTCATGAGAGCCGCCATGGCCTCGACCTCGTCTTGGCTCACAATGGGCGCAAAGCGAATGCCTCCCTTTGCGGGCAGACGATGCTCGCTGTGCACGGCGCGCCAACCCGTGAAAAGCCGATACTCTCTGCCAAATCTTACGGGGAATCGCACCTGGTACACGGCTTTGGTCTGCTTGATCTGCTCAGACAAGCCCGGGGCGAGTACGAGATAGCTGGCGGCACGGTCGATCATGCGGTGCACGCTGCCCAGCAGGGAGCCATCGGCGCCGAGGGATGGAGTCGGCGACCCCGTTCTGCTTATCGCGCGTTGATGCGCCTCACGGCCAGTGCCTGTGGGGAATTCGAGTGAGTTCGGTGCTTGCGTCGTGGACATCAGGCAACTCCTCTTGAGTGCTAACCAGATCGCGAACGCGCCGTTTGAAGCACTCGGTATCAGTACGATGGACGGTTCGGTCAGCGGCGCGCGTGCTGTCCACGCAGTCGACGACCTGTGAATCCGGATCGGAGATTGTCAACAGGATCGATGCGCGTAAATGCGTCGAGTATGCAGTCAGTCAGTTCGCCGTCATCGTGTCGAATGATCAGGCGATCCAACCAGAGCTTGTGGTTTCGTGAGTGCGCGAACCATGCTCCTGTGGCTTCCTGCCGATAGGAGACGATCGTGCCCTCGACCGCGGGAATCCAGCACCTATCTCGTGTCGGCATCTGACGGACGATGCGCACGCGGCGCCCCGGTTTCAAGATTTGCTTCATGGTGCCCATCTGTTAGGCTTTCCTTTCGAGCCATGGACCTTGCCAGCCACAGTTGGCGTTTCATTTGCTGCCGCCATGCGAGATCGCTGGACACACGCGCGATGAATTCGGAACTATGGGGCCGCTTGGATCGTGCGTCCTGGCCGGCATCTCGGACCTCATGGCGAGAGCGCCGAATGCGACTCGGCAACAGTTGCAGGCAGAGGATTAGCAGTACGATCAGCGTAACGACCGTTACGCTGCCCAAATAGGCCAATAGATCTGCCCAGTTCACGCTCAATAGGGTCCGCATGTTCGACTCCATTCCTTCGCGCACGAGCACCTGCCGAACTTGCACAGATGCCATCAGGCTCACAAGTGCCGCGCTGTCAGTCTTCGCGATCAGCACATCCAATTTGGAAATGGTGAATGCCGATCGATTCAGGATCAGTGTCGTAGACGACGATTCGTATGCTCACGCCGAAGCGTCCGTCGACGACTCACGCGCCGACCAAGTGCAACCCGCAACTTCACCGATGCGGCGTCGATGGCGGCATAGAGATCGCGGTCAGTCGCCTCGGCGATGACTGGTTCACCTCGCCGAAGCCATACGACGATGCGACACGTCTTGTCCACGCCGCCGCGCTCGCCGTTGACATGCAGCAGCCGCACCATGATGCCTTGAATCGATCTTGTTGCACGACCGATAGCATGCTCGACGCGCCGAGCAGCGTACTTCTCAATTGCAGAGGTCAGCTTGAAGGAATGGGCATGAATGTCCATTTGCATGACGACTTGCCTTGCCTTTGAGGTTTGACACTTCACGTGCGTGTTGGTACGAGGAAGAGGGGTCTCCATGAGCGGTGGCGCCGAGCGGCGCGTGTGCGACACAGTTGACTTCGACACCAGCGTCGGAATGGCACCGCCCTCGGATTCCCAGCGCTGCGTTTCGAAGTCAGCGCTGACGGCCCAAGCCGATGACCGATCCACAGGCGCGCCCTTGAGTGGAGGGTTCGGGCCGTAACCGTGAGATGAATGTGTTGAGAGCGAGGTCATTGGGGACAATCCTGTTGCGATGAGTTGGCCTGGGCTGAGACAACGAGCGGCGTAGATGCGGTCCCGTGCCGGCCGTTGACGGCTACCTGAGCGAGCACGTCTACGGCCGGCACACGTCATCGGGCTTTCCGGCGCTCAGGCCTTGAGGTCCTGGAGTGCAGCGCCGAAGTTGATGTGGAACGGGTGGTCGTCGATCACAAGTGCCGGTACTGACTTGACTCCGACGCGTTCAGCGTCGGCGATCCGGTTGCTTTCGCGCCCGAGATTGACCACCTCGACATCGAACTTTGCGGGATCGAGCGAATTGGCGATCTGGCGCTCGGCATCGGCGCACACTGCACAGCCTGCGTGATAGAACACTGCGGTTTTCATTTGGCTAACTCCCTGCATGAAGTGTGTAGCTGATCAGGGGCCGAGAACGCCTCGGCCCGGAGAAGAGACAGAGGGCTGAACGTGGGGTCTCTAGCGAGCCTTGCGGCCTCCCAGTGATGGCTCTGATCGTTTCGCAGCGCGACTCGTCTGGGCGTCACGCAGTTCCTGTTCTGCCTGAAGCCAATCGAGTGTTGGACTGCCCGGCGCACCGTTGCGGGCCTCAAATATCTGGTATGCCCGATGGCGAATGTGTTCATGCGTAATCTCTGCTGGGGCGAGACGGTGCTTTTTTCGATCGCGTGATGTAGTCGGCTTTGTGCTCATGTTGTGCTCCTTCGTTTGTGATCGGATTGGCAGTCAACTGCGGGCGCCATGGTCGGATCAAGAGTGAAACAGGGCTAAGAAGTCACCTTCCGCCCACCACTGCGCCAGGGCGCGCGGCGGGCGCCACGAGTCAGGCCTCTCGTCGCACCGAAGCCATCACGATCGGCGTCTTGAGTGATCGAGAGCCAGACCCACATTCCGACGGCGATTACGGAAGCAAGCGCCCAGGCTACGAACACGGCGTACGCGAAGGTGGTGTAGATGACTGACATGCGAACTCCTTTCCGGTCCGTAGTTGACGGACGAGCTACTTGTACTCCTCACCGTTCCAGATACCGTCTTCAGGCACTGGAAACGAGCAGGAAGAGCGAACATCGCAGTTCACGCAGGGCCCCTTCGGGCCGCGCCCGTTGAAAGCGCCCACTCGAACGATGTCCAGTCCGCGCAACCTCAACGTCGGAGGAAGAGGGAGATGCAGCGTTGAACTGTCTGAAGCGAATCAAGCGCATGGCGTCTGCTCCGAACGGCTGTGGGCCAAGTTGCTCTCAGCCTTGCCATTGAGGAAGCAAAGATCGTGCCACCTCAGGAACGACGCTCACGGCCTCGAAAACCAAGATTTGACGATTGAAGCGGCGGGGAATATCTCCCCTGTGAGGAGATTCTCCTCACAATCCGACTGCACAAACATTGCGATGCCGGCGCGAGTCTGAATCGCGCACGGGCGCATCGTCGCGCTCTCACCCGGGTTGACATTTTGTATCACTGAGGCTTCGCTGAACGCGACACGTCCCCCGGCCGTTCAATCGCGTCTAGTTTCTTGCGAAGCGTCTTGCGATCGATCCCGAGAATGTCTGCGGCCCGACTCCGATTCCCGTCGACAGCGTCCAGAACCCTCTGCACATGATCGAGCTCGACCTCGTGAAGAGTGCGAAGGCTGGTGTTCGGCGTGTGAGTCGGCTCAAAGTGCATCGGACCTGGGAGATCATCGATGTCGACGTACCGGTCATCGGACATGACGCTGAGTCGCTGTATGAGGTTGTCCAGCTCTCGAACGTTTCCTGGCCAGTCATAGCTCTCAAGCGCGCTGAGGGCTCGATCCGAGAAGGCGAGGCGCTCTCCATGTGTCTGGCGGGCCCAGCGATCCACGAAGTGATTGATGAGCAGTTTGACGTCACCGCGTCGTTCACGAAGCGGCGGCAGGTCTATTGTGAGCACGTGCAGGCGGAAAAAGAGGTCGGCACGGAATCGTCCGGCCTCCACCAGATCAGCCAGGTTCTGGTTGGTCGCCGCGAGAATGCGGACATCCGTGGCCCGAGTGTGATCTGATCCCACCATTCGCACTTCTTGATTCTGCAGCACTCTCAATAGCTTCGCCTGCACGGCCGTGTTCATCTCGCTCACCTCGTCCAGGAAGATCGTCCCTCCTTCGGCCGTCTGAAAGAAGCCGGCGCGGGTGGTGTCCGCCCCGGTGAACGCGCCTTTGACGTATCCGAAGAGCTCGCTTTCGACAAGGCTCTCCGGGATGGCCGCGCAATTGACCGGGACGAACGGCGCGCCCGACCGCTTGCTTCCATAGTGGATGGCGCGCGCCACGAGTTCTTTGCCAGTTCCGCTTTCGCCGTGGATCAGAACCGTCGCACTTGTGGTACTGGCCTTCTCGATCGCTCGGTACACCGCTCGCATCGACGTCGACTGGCCGACGAGACCCTGGGGCCCGTCCAATTTCGCGGGCTTCGCTGCACCCGATGCCTGAGAGTGACGTCTCTTTTCCAGATGGTGCGCGCGTTCCCGCCGCCATTCCGACGTGAGAAAGTCCGCCAGCCGCCGCGCGACCTCATGGATCAGCAGTGCTTCCTCGCGCAAGAATGCGGGCGTTGATCCGTCAGGGATGGTCTTCTTGTAGACCACTTCAACTTGGCCGACGACTTCGTCGAAGACCCGAATGTCGGACGATTGCTGATGGACGACCTTTGGCGTTGGACTGCTCTCGAAATTGCGGTTGTCCAAGCGCAACCGCGCGGCGGCGATGGAAGGGAATTGCATGCCCGCAGGAAGGCTCTCCACAAGCGACTGAAGCTTCTCGTCAACGGACCGACGCTCATCCGCCAGGATTGCAGAGACCTCATAGAGGCAATGAAGTTCCTTGACGCGCTCCTCGAGCGCATGCGCTAACTTTTCGGTGTGGTGTGGTTCTTCGTACGGTGTGTCTGTCATCGCACCGGGCTCGCATCTGACAACAGGCACCCCCACTCTGTGTGAAAGATCAGACTCGTTCCGAGGAGTGTCGCGACGATCATGGTTGTCTCGGCAGGTGGTACCCTCTCTATCATATCGAGATGATCGGACCCCGGTCAGAGCGTGCGAATGTCCAAACGGCTGCGAAAGGGGCCGCTGCGGGTTGCGTGTGCGGCGTTGCGGCCGACATGCGGACAGTCGCCCTGGAATGAGTCGCGTACAGAGGAGCAATTCTCGGAGGGTTTCCGATGCCGAACAAAGAGTTGCGTACGCTTCGGGAACGAGCAAAGGAACTTCGTTGCTTGTACCGCGTTCATGAAGTCGTCTCTCGACGAGGCCAACCGCCATCGCATACCTTCCTGGCGGTGCTGGAGGCGATTCCGGAAGGATGGCAGCGCCCCGATTCAACTGGAGCGAGAATCGAGTACCTGGGGCGTAGCTTCGTCGGACCCGGCTATTCGTCATCTGGCCAATCGATGTCCGAACCCATTCGTCTCAATGGCACCGTCGTCGGTCGCGTCGAAGTATCGGATGCATCACCCGTAGCGGACGAGAGTACGACGTTTCTCGAAGAAGAAAAGGAACTGCTCCGCAACATCGCTCTCCGAATTGGGGAGTACCTCGAGTGGAAGCATACGGAGTTGCTGGGCGAGCGACCCACAACAGCCGGCGTTCACTGGCGTTGGCGAGACATGTATGCCAAGGCGATGGCGGCTGCTTTGGTCCCGGCGCGCTTCGGAGTCTTGGGCGTTTACCTGAGCGGAAGTACTGAGGACGGGAACGCCGGTCCGGGCAGCGACATCGACCTGATCGTTGTCTGCCAAGGCTCGGAAGAGCAGAGGACAAGACTGAGTCATTGGTTCGAGGGCTGGAGCCTCTGTCTGGCCGAACTCGCCCTGCAGCAGACGGGGTGCCGATTCACGGGTGGGATCCTCAACATTCAGTGGATGACGGAGATCCCCGACCTCCGACATCGACCTGACCTGAGGTCGCTGCGGCTTGCCGGCCTCCAATCATCAGGTCCCGGTCGCCCTTTGTGATATCAAGACGTGTCGCGCAGACGGGTGGACCAGCCGCCCGAAGCCGTATGCAAGATCTCTGCCGCATCCCCGTTACGACTGCCCCGTCTACAATGGCACACGATGGGCGCACCATCTCGTCATGAAGACTCGGTGCATTCGATCGGACAGTTGCCCCGGCTCCTCTTCGCGATGTGGATCATCGTTGCAGCGGCGGCCCAACCGGTTCTGGCTGCGCGACAGCCTGGCCCGGCGGGTTCGACTGCGTCGCAGCCCTACGCCCCCGAGTGCACGGTCCTGTTGCCCTTCCCGTCGGGCCCGCCGATGCTCCACGAGGAGCGCCGAGGCGACAATGACCCGCACCCCCAGGAACGCGGCCCCCAACCCAGGCACGCGCTGGTGGGGTCATTTAGTTTCCTCGAACTGCAGTGTGGATCGAATCAGCGAGGGGCTACGCCGCATCGGCAGCGCCTTTCAACTCGTGGTCGACTTCACGCACCCCGCGCTCCGCCACTGATGCACGGCTGATTTTCACCCTTCATTTTGCGCGCTTGGCCGCCTGTGGAACGGAGATCTCCGCTCCGTTTGGCGGCGCGCTTTCAGCTCTGAAACCACGCAGGTGGTCAACGTGCGCGGCGATTGTACGACGTCGACCACTGTGACACACCCAAAGGGTCTACAAGGAGGCCTAACGTGTCTCGCTCGCGAACCGGACATCAGTCTACGCTCGAGGATTCCACGCATTCCGCACACGATGCCGACGGCACTGAGTATCAGTCGATGCGCGGCTGTCTGACCTTGTCCGCACTCACCATCATTTGTGTGATCATCGCGGTTGTGTGCATCGCGCTGTTCGGGGCGCCCTGAGTGTGCTTCCAACAACTTCGATCCCATAACTGCCGATGGCACAGAGTTGTACGAGTGATGGTGCGTGCGACCAGATTGGCTGAGCCTCTGACGTCGTTCAGTCAACCTCGATTTCAGCCTCACCGCACGGATCGGCCGCCCATGAGAGCCGGCGGCGACAACGGTGATAACGACGGCGCTCACTCGACGCAGGTGCGTACGTGTGTCGGAGTAGACTACAATCGTCGGACTCGTTGAGCACATCACGATGCAAAGTTCAATGGGAGCATCTTCATGTCCAATCAACCGACTGAAGTGCTCGTCACTACGGTGGGCGACGGCTACGAGCGACTCGGTTGATCCGGCGAACACAGCTCGCGAGCCGATGAGCCGGTCGAGGTTGGCGGGGCCGACAAGGGGCCTGACCCGATTGAACTGCTCCTCGTGTCGCTCGGCGCGTGCACGTCGATGATTGTCATCTGTACGCACGGCGGAAGGGGCGGCCCCTTGCAAGCGTCTCAATTCTTCTCGGACACCGCAAGATGTACGCTCAGGACTGCGCAGATTGTGAGTACGCAACGGCTCGAGTGAATCTCATAGAAAGGATGTCGAAGCTACCGGAGACCTGTCCGAGGAGCAGCGCATGAGGCTGCTGGAGAACGGCGACAAGTGTCCTGTTCATCAGACACTGATGGGACAGCTGAAGAATCGCAGCGGTGCGATCCCGATGCGTGAGTACTGACGACGCCGCTGAAGCCGCGCCGCGTGCACTCGCCGTCTTGGCTCGGACATTTCGTTCAGGCGCCGCCTGATGGTCATTTCGGCGAAAGGTCGACCCACTACTGATTATGGCTCCCGACAATCCCATCGATCCCGCAACGCGCATTGGCCATGTGCATCTAAAGGTCGCCGACCTGAATCGGTCCCTGTCCTTTTACTGCGATGTGCTGGGCTTTCAGATCACCCAACGCTATGGCGAGCAAGCGGTCTTTCTGTCAGCAGGTGACTACCACCACCACATTGGCCTCAATACCTGGCAGAGCGCAGCAGGCTCGCCGCCGGCGCCTGGCACGACCGGACTCTACCACTTTGCGATTCGCTATCCAACGCGGACTGCGCTCGCCGATGCCCTACGGCGTCTCATGAGCGCTGGGATCCCTCTGGACGGGGCCAGTGATCACGGCGTGAGTGAAGCGCTGTACCTTCACGACCCCGATCACAATGGCGTGGAACTCTACTGGGATCGCCCGCGCTCCGAGTGGCCCCGCGACCCAACTGGGGCAATAGTCATGCACAACAAGCGACTTGCAGTGAACGATCTACTGCGAGAGTCGGGTTAGCGCGCATGTCAAATCTACGCCATTGCACAGTAAATCGACGGCAACGTCCGTCGCGGCAGGGGTGCGGCCGACGGAATGACCGTTCACTTGGAGTCGCGACGGGATGCTGCTGCACTCTGCGTCGGGGGTGACTCTTGCTGGTTGAAGTGGACGCTTCTTTGCGGTATGTCTCTGAACACTTCGCTGTAGCGGTGTGCGCAGTTACAGGAGTCCTCGCCGGAACAAACAAGCGCGTTGATTTGTTCGGCGTGGTCGTTCTTGCACTTGTGACCGCACTGGGTGGCGGAACGCTGCGAGATCTCATCCTCGGGGTGCAACCCTTCTGGGTTGCAGACGCGACGTTCGTGTTGAGCGCCATTTTCGCTGCCGGCGTCACGTTCCTTGCAGCGCGCTGCTGGGATACGCCGCGCGCATTGTTGCTCGTCGCGGATGCGTTCGGGCTCGCTCTCTTCACGATGGTTGGGACGGAACGAGCGGTTCTGTACACCGAGACGAGTATCGTCGCCGTGCTGCTTGGCGTAATGACCGGCGTTGCCGGAGGGATGATCCGCGATGTCCTCACCGGCGAGGTTCCGCTAGTGCTGCGATCGGGCGTCTATCTGTATGCTACGGCCGCCTTGTGCGGAGCGATCACGTACGTGGTGCTCGCCCCTCGAATGGAGGCATGGGGCGTTCAATCCATGGCAATCGTCGTGACGTTGACCCTTCGACTGGCATCGATTCGCTGGAGATTGAAGTTGCCTGAGTTCACGGCACGTGCGGGAAGCAGTTGAGATGCGCTCAGCCGCCCTCGGAACGGCGCCTTCTATGGTAGCAGCGGACCCATCATGGCGCACACGCTTGCGTCAGTTGGTCCAAGTCATGAGCACTTCACACGAAACCGATGATACTGTTCGCGTCAGCATGCTTGGCCATCGCGGCTGCGATCAGCACGATACAATCATGTCGTGATGGCAATCGATGACTCAGACGGCGTACAACCTGTTCTCAAACAGCCAGAGCATGAATCTGGTGTCACGCGAGCGCGGTGGTCGGGAAACGAGACGATCCAGCGCCGCCTGACGGCGCCCAATCAGAGCACATCGGAGAAGGCGCTCGCACAGTGGGAGAACGAGGGAGGCGCCCTGCACAAGTAATCGTAGTGTCGATCCACGTACTCGGGCGTAGGTGATTCCAAAGCGTGAAGCCTACAGAAGCACCCAAAGTGTTCATCGTCGGCGGCGGCTTCGCCGGCCTCGCGGCCGCCAAGGCGTTGGCCGGCGCCCCAGTCGATGTCCGATTAATTGACCGCCGGAACCACCACGTCTTTCAGCCACTGCTGTATCAGGTGGCCACAGCCTCGCTCTCGCCCGCCGACATCAGCTCGCCCATCCGTACGATTCTGCGCGGCCAGAGCAACTGTCAGGTTGCGATCGGGGAGATCACTGCAGTCGATGTCGTTGGTCGTCGACTCATGCTCGCAGGCGGGAGCGTGAGATATGACTATCTCATTCTGGCGGCCGGGGCGACGCACGCTTACTTCGGGCACGATGAGTGGGCCACAATCGCGCCGGGCTTGAAGACCCTCGAGGACGCGACGGAGTTGAGGCGGCGCATCCTGCTGGCGTTCGAATCTGCCGAATACGAAGGCAACCCGGAAGCACGCCGCGCGGCCCTCACCTTCGGGATCGTCGGCGCCGGACCAACCGGGGTCGAACTCGCTGGCGCCATCAAGGAGATTGCCGGGAAGACGATTCCCAGGGATTACAAGCACATCGATACACGGACCACGCGTGTGATCCTTTTCGAGGGAGCCGACCGTGTGCTGCCTCCGTTCCCGCCGGAGTTGAGCAGGCGCGCTCAGCGCGACCTGGAACGCATGGGCGTGGAGGTGCGCCTGAACTCCATCGTCACGAACATCACAACGCACGGCGTATCCGTCGGCGACGAGTTCATCCCGGTGCGCAACGTGTTCTGGGCTGCGGGCGTGAGGGCCAGCTCGGTGGGCCGATCCCTGGGCGTAGCGCTCGACCGTGCCGGCCGCGTGGTCGTCAACGCCGACCTGACCATTCCGGGTCACTCGGAAGTCTTCGTCGTCGGCGACTTGGCCGCGGCCAGGTCAGCAGATACGAATGACCCCGTGCCGGGAGTGGCGCAGGCAGCCATTCAGATGGGCCGCTACGCCGGTCAGGTGATCGCACGCGAGGTCACAGGACGAGCAATGCCCGCCGAGCGCTCCGGGTTTGTCTACCGGGACAAAGGCTCGATAGCGATAATCGGCAAGGCGAAGGCTGTCGCTCACATCGGGCAATGGAAGCTTGGCGGATTCCTCGCATGGCTGCTCTGGGGCGTCGTTCACATCCTGTTCCTGATCGGATTCCGCAACCGTGTTCTCGTCCTGCTTAGCTGGGTCTGGGGTTGGCTTCTGAACACGCGCGACGCCCGCCTCATCACCGGCGATTCACGCCTCAACATTCAGGTGCCTCGCCCGCCCGACTTCGTTCCTGACGAGGTACGCGCGGACCGTGATGCGCGCGAAGCGTCGGTCCACTCCGCTGGTGGAGTTACAACGTCGACAACGGGTCAGTCGTGAGCGTTCATGCGAGGGTCGTATGCATCAATGTTCTGGGTGGGTGAAGGTCCTGACCGCGTGGTCAGCTCGGCTCGCCGACAGTGGCTCACGAGTCCTACATGTCGAGACGAAACAAGTTGAGAACTGGTACTATGATTTCGACTGAATGGCCTACAAAGCCTTCGGCGGAAACGAATCCAACATCTCCGACACCGCCAGTCGAACTCGCCGATCGCGCTCGTGTTCGCTGACATCGACGACAAATCTCCCGAGCGCCGCTGCACGCCATAAGACTGTGTGGGAGGCCGCGTCGAAGAGGCTCAGGAGGATTGTGCCCTGGGCCAGCTTCGTGGGATTCCGAACTCCATCGTGCTGCAAGGCCGTACGAAGCGCTGCCTTCCATTCTCCGATGTCTCGGTCGCCAAACGAACTTTGCAGATCGTCAATCGGAATGCCATGGTCGACACACACGACGATGCGGATCAGGATGTCCGCATCGCTCTGCTTGACTGGTTGGAAGCCCTTGGTCGAAAGTACTTCACTCAGAGCGGTCGAGATTCGCGTCCGAACTGTTGCACGGTCGATGGGTGACCGTGCAGCTACTCGAATGTCGGGATAGAAATCGACAATCGAGAAGGTGCCCGCCTGAGGACATCGTGCTTCTGGATCAAAGGTCCAGGCGATGGTTCTGTGTTGTGCATGTCGGACGTACACAGTCTTCAGATGGGCCGCTCCCCGCACCTTCAGTTCGAACAGTCCGGGACCCTTCACCTTGACATCCTTGATCCACGAATCTGGCAGGAGCTTGGCCAGCGCACTTGTCACCGCGTCTGGGAGCATTGCTCTTCCCAGATCTGTGGTAGACGCGATGACGACGAGGACCACCAAGACGAGGAGAGCGACGAACGCGCTTGCTCCGTACTGAACTATCGTTTGAAGGAAGTCGTCACTCATTGATTGAATTCCCAACAAATGGCCTACTCATCGAGCGAGCGGCCGAAGAGAACGCGAATGGGCGCCTCGTCTTCAGGTTGGCGAAAGACGTAGACAAAGTCCCCTGCCTCGAGCCGCGTCCGTCCACGCGCTGGGATGAGCTCCTCGCCTCGAACAACAAGGAGCACCGTCGCGTGCTCGGGCAAAGCGAGCTCAGACAGGGCCGCCCCACAAGCCGTGGCCGGCGGTTGGAGGCGATAGACGCGGATATCGCCACTCAGCCGTGCCCGGGAGTGCATCTCAATCGACGCGGATGGTGGCGGCGGCTTCTCATCCACGAGATCCAGACGCCTCGTGAAGGGGATGATGCTCGCGCCGGGAATGACGGTACTGACAACGACAATAAAGAAAACGACATCGAAGACGCGCTCGGCGCTGGGAATGCCGGCCATGATCGGAATCGTGGCGAGCACGATCGGGACTGCACCGCGGAGGCCGACCCACGCGGTGTAGAGGATTTCGGCTTTGCGCCATCTGAATGGGACAACACACGCAGCAGCGGCAAGTGGCCGAGCAACGATTGCCAACACGAGACCGAGCGCGAGACCAATCCCCGCCACATCGACCAATCGGCTTGGAAACGAAAGCAGGCCCAGCATGAGGAACATGGAGACTTGGGCGAACCAGGCGACCGAGTCGTGCACTCGAGTCAATCCCGCCTTATATGGCAGCGGTCCGTTGCCCAATACTGCGCCGGCCGCGAACACTGCAAGGAATCCGCTTCCGTAGGCAAGAGTGGTCAATCCGAACGCCAGGAACGCGGTTGCGAGCGTGGCTACGGGATAAAGCCCAGCCGTACTCAGGTTGACTCGGTTGAGAACCCAGCGGGCGGCGAACCCGATCAGAACACCGATTGTGCCGCCAGTGATCAATTGTATTGGTACAAGCACCAAGTTCCATGTGCTTGGGCCGGCGCCGCTCCCGATCACTTCGACGATCGTCATAGTGACGATGATCGCCATCGGGTCATTTATGCACGACTCGACTTCAAGTGTACTGCGGACAGGCTCTTTGACCCGAATACTCCCGCCGCGCAGCACGGCGAAAACGGCCGCCGCGTCAGTCGACGAGACGATCGCCCCTATCAGGAGAGACTCGCCCCATGGCAGACCGAAGAGTCGGGCCGCAACCGCGACGATACCCGCGGTGAAGGCGACTCCGACCGTCGCAAGGATGCCCGCAGGTCCAATTGTTCGACGGATCGACGAGTGCGCCGTGTTCAACCCACCGTCAAAGAGGATGAGAACCAGCGCAATGGTGCCGAGCCGAAACGCGAGTTCATAGTCTTCAAAGCGGATCCGGCCAATGCCCTCCGACCCGCCGAGCATTCCAAGGAGCAGAAAGAGAAGGACCACGGGCACTCCGAGCCGGTCCAATGCTCGGGTGAAGAGCACGCTGAACGCAATGAGCAGGCCGAATACGAGCAGCAATGTGGCCGTCGTGGAAGGTTCTGTGAGTGACAGCATCATCGCCGAGATTATCGCACAAACTCCTAACTTGTCGCGTCAGTTCCGGGCTGGCAGTCGAGTGGGCGGACTCGACCCAGGGATCGCTCCGTCAGGGCCCATTCGCATCGGACAACAGGGCTGCGGAGCGTCCGTATCGAATGACATCGGTGTGGGCTCGAGTCCGCAAGAGTTGGGGAGCTACTCAGCAATCGACTCGCTCGCGAAGCGGTGCACGGCCGCCGGATCAAGATGTATCCAGCGCGCTGCTTCCCGGCACAGCCAAGACCTCTTCATCCACACGCTCACCGACCCACACGACAACCTCGTCGATCGCTATCTTGGCGCAACTGTCAGCCGAATTGCAGGAAAGCAAGCCGATTCTCCTCGGTCAAGTCTCTGTGAGCATTGCCCATGATGACGAACACCGTTGCGCCCCCGGGATGATGAAGAGTCGGTTGCAAACGCAACCGGCCCTGTGGTCCAGCAAAGGCGCCCTCGAGAGAGACCTCGACGGCGTCCACACCTCGATCTGCGATCCCGACTCACCGTGCAACACGATCAACCCCGATACGGTCTGCTGTCAGTGGCGCACCTGTTTGATCCTGGCTGACACCGGCATCAACGCGACTCAGTACGTCAACTCCAATTGCACCGGCACGAGCAACACGTTCGACGTGCTGATCGCCAGCGCGGTACTCGACTACCAGGTCATCGGCACGACGCGGCGGTTCATCCTCTGGGTCACGGCCCTTCCCGGCGGCGGCATCCCCATTCCGATTTTCTTCGGTGTCGCCAACTTCGACGCCCGCCAATGCGCAAACTACGCGACCTGGCCGCTGATGATCACAAACGGTCTGAGCAGCACGGGCTGCATTTGCGGCGGTTCCGGAACTGCGATGCATCCAGCCGCGACGGGAGGCACGGCGACATTGACGATGGCGTGCGATACGGATTGCAGTGGTCTTGAGCCGGGGCTCGGGCTGGAATCGCTTGAAGCGCCCGGACCGCGGATTGCGGCACATCGGATAGTGGATGCCGCTGCTCTGGATTTGGCAGATGCGCGCGAGGAACGGAGACGGGGATGTACGGGGTGCCGGAAACGGCGCGCAACAGCGCGTCTGAGATGCATTCAGTTCCCGGCCCGGTGACCTTGCAATCCTACGGAGGCGACGCGAGCGAATCAGGGTGGACAGCGCAGGCACAAAGCGCCGAAAGCTCAACCCCAACCAACGAGCCGCCTCGTAACGAATTCCCGCCTCAATCGCCCATGGAAACCCTCGCTTGCTCCACATCACCAGTCTGATGTCGACTCCCTCGGTACGGCGAAGTGAGAGAGGAACGATGTTGCAGATGTCGACGCAGGATGCGTCTCGAAGGTTCAAGTGATCCCGCGAACTCGTCGCGAGCACAGGGACGTCTTCCGAGCGCACGGGTATCATCCGGATGTTTCCGAAGGCTACCTGCATGCTCGTTCGGAGCTGCGTGGGTCGAGTGGATGGAAGGATCGGATTTGACCAGACCAGTTCTCAAGTCCGGATTGTGGGCCGCGATCATCACCGGACTGCTGGCAATCTTGATTGTCCTTGGGTCGCGGAATCTAACGCATCTTGATGCAGCGTTGATCGGCTACTTGTTTGCGTCACTCTTCGCCACCTTTGGACTGACGTACCGCTACGCAATGTGGCTGCAGCGTCCGCCGACCGCGATGTACTGGAGGCGAGGGTGGCGCGTGTTCTTCCGCTCGGGACATTTGTGGAGGAATACGGCGGAGTGGTTCCGACGTTTTTTCCGGGGTTTTGCCCTGAATCTGTTCATCTGGAAGCGAGGTCGATCCCGTTGGGCGGCGCACTGGCTGATCATGTGGGGCTGCATTCTCGCGTCGGCGATCACGTTCCCGCTTGTCTTCGGCTGGATCCACTTTGAGACCCTCCCGGACAACCTCGAGTGGTACCGCGCGTACGTATTCGGCCTGCCGACTTTTGCCTTTCCGGTCGACTCCATTCTCGGATTCATCACGTTCCATGGGCTGGTGTGGGCGGCGTTTCTAGTGATCGGCGGCGTCATGATCGCGATGCGACGCCGCATGCGTGAACACGGCGCGGCGGCGGTGCAGGAATTCGGTGAGGATATCCTTCCGCTTCTCCTGCTCTTTGCCATCAGCGTAACCGGGCTAATGCTCACGGCGAGTTACACGTGGATGAAAGGCTATGCGTTTGATTTTCTTGCTATCCTCCACGCCATCACGGTCATCTTCACGCTTCTGTACCTGCCATTTGGAAAGTTCTTTCACATCTTCCAGCGGCCGGCACAATTGGGCGTGGCGTTCTACAAAGACGTGGGCGCGGCCGGCGCGCAGGCGGCGTGTCGGCGCTGCGGCGAACCGTTCGCATCGCGCATGCAGGTGGAAGACCTGATCACCGTTGAACGTCAACTGGGCTATCAATACGAACTCCCGAACTCGGCTATCGAACATTATCAGTGGATCTGCCCGCGCTGCCGGCGCTCGATGCTGGCGGTGGCGCAAGGCACCCTATGGGAGTCGGCTCGTGCGGAAGAATCGCGAGCGTCAGCGCTCACCAACGCAATGGACCCTGCAGGATTCGAGTGATTCACCCGCGATTCATCTCCGTACAGATGGAGCATCATGGCCACTCTGCCAGTCGAGAAACTTCAGATCATCCAAGAATTCGGTCCGCACGGCGCGTTCATGTCGGGAATCCGCCTCGACCCCGGCGTCGAACCCGATCGGATTGTCAAGACCCACTGCTGTTTCTGCGGACAACAGTGCGGCATCCAACTCAAGGTCAAGGACGAGCAGGTCATTGGCTTTGAACCCTGGCTCGAGTTCCCCTTCAACCGCGGAATGCTCTGCCCGAAAGGCGTGAAGCGCTATCTCCAGGGTTCACACCCGGATCGATTGCTCAACGCCGTCGAGCGCGACGGGTCTGTCCCGAGCGGGTTCAAACCGATCGAGTACGAAGCAGCGATCCGTCGGGTGGCGGAGGCGATCAAACGCATCCAGAACGAACATGGCCCCGATTCCTTTGCCATCCTCACGGGCGCGAGTCTCACGACGGAGAAGGCGTATCTGATCGGAAAGTTCGCTCGCATGGCGCTGCGAACGGCGAACATCGACTACAACGGCCGCTTGTGCATGGTGAGCGCCGCGGCGGGCAACAAAAAAGCGTTTGGGATTGACCGGGCGGCGAATCCATGGAGCGACATTCCGAATTCCGAAGTCGTCTGGATCAGCGGCGCCAATGTCGGCGAGTGCGCCCCCATCACCACCGACTATGTCTGGCAGGCGCGCGAGAACGGCGCGAAGATCATCGTCGTCGATCCGCGCATCACGCCCATTGCCCGTACGTGCGATCTTTTCCTGCCCGTGAAGCCGGGACGCGATGCGGCTCTGTTCAATGGCATCCTGCATCTCATGATCGAACACGACTGGATCGATCATGCGTTCATTGAAGGACACACCGTCGGGTTCGATGCCGTCGCGGCCAGCGTGAAAGAATGGACGCCGCAGAAGACCGCTGACGTGACGGGCATTGCGGTCAAGGCGATCCAGCGCGCCGCGGAATGGTGGGGAACGGCCAAGTCGAGTTTCCTCATGCACGCGCGCGGGATCGAGCACCACGCGCACGGCGTTCAGAACGTGCTGGGCGCCATCAACATCGTCCTCGCCTCGGGTCGCATCGGGCGCGAAGGCGGGGGCTACGCCACGATCACCGGGCAGGGCAATGGGCAGGGTGGGCGCGAGCACGGCCAGAAGTGTGATCAACTGCCCGGCGCGCGGGATATCTCCAACTCGGAACACCGCGCGTTCATCTGCAAAGTCTGGGGGATCGAAGAAGCGGATCTGCCCAAGGCCGGCGTGGACGCCTACGAGATCATCCGCAAGATCGATCGGGGAGAGATTCGCGGGCTGATCAGCATCTGCTTCAATCCGCAAGTCTCTCTGCCGGACAACAATTTCGTCAGCCAGGCGCTGGACAAACTCGAGTTCTATGCCGCGATTGACTTCTTCCTGAACGAGACGGCCCAGCACGCCGACGTCGTGCTTCCCGGCTCGCTGCATGAGGAAGATGAAGGCACAGTCACGCAACTCGAAGGACGCGTGATCAAGATCAACAAGGCAGTCGACTGTCCCGGCGAGGCCCGTCAGGACTGGAAGATCATCCAGGACATCGCCCACGCCCTCGGGCGGGAACACGGCCTGACGTTTGCCTCGCCTGCGGAAATCTTCGACGAACTTCGTATCGCCAGCAAGGGCGGTGTGGCGGATTACTCGGGCATCACCTACGAGAAAATTGAGAACCAATTCGGCGTGTTCTGGCCATGCCCGAGCGATGATCATCCCGGGACGCCGCGTTTGTTTGAGCCCGGCTCGTGGAATCCGGTCGCCAAGGGCTCCGGGCCGTTTTACTTCCCGGATGGCAAAGCGCGCTTCAACATCGCGGAGTACCGCCCGCCCGTCGAAGATACGGACGCCGAGTACCCGCTCATGCTCACGACCGGCCGCGTGGTCAGCCACTTTCTCTCCGGCTCCCAGACGAGGCGCATCGGCCCGCTTGTGGAGCAGTATCCCGAGCCGCGTATCGAAATGCATCCACGGCTCGCCGAGCAGCACGGAATCGCGGACAACGATTGGGTGACGGCCGAGACGCGGCGCGGGGACACGACGCTGCGGGCGATGGTCGTCACCACCATTCGGCCCGACACCATCTTCATCCCCTACCACTGGCCGGGGCGCAAGAGCGCCAACCAACTCACCAACTCGGCCCAGGATCCGATCTCCAAGATTCCAGAGTACAAGGCGTGCGCCGTGCGCATCCGCAAGGCCCAGGGCCCACCCGATTGGGAGGCCGAACTCGAACCGCAGCAGTGAGGCAGTTGAAGCGCCATGGGCGGCCTCGGCATCCGGGCGCCTGAATCCGCGACATCATGACAGGAGTGGTGATGCCCGTTCCGGAACACCTTGAGTTCTTTATTGACCCCAGTCGTTGCATCGGATGCGAATCGTGCGTGCAGGCGTGCAGCGAGTGCGACACGCATCGCGGCCATTCGATGATCCATCTCGAATACGTCGAACGCTCGCGAACCACGCAGACGACGCCAGTGATCTGCATGCACTGCGACTCTCCGACCTGCGCGGAAGTCTGCCCGGCAGACGCCATCAAGCGCACCGAGGACGGCGTGGTGCAGAGCGCCCGCAAGCCGCGCTGCATCGCGTGCAGCAACTGTGTACTGGCATGCCCCTTCGGCGTGCCAAAGATGAAATCCGATCTCGAATTGATGATGAAGTGCGATATGTGCTACGACCGTAGTTCAGTGGGCAAGAAGCCGATGTGCGCGTCGGTGTGCCCCAGTCAGGCGCTGTTCTTTGGCACGCGCGAGGAGATCGAGCGCTTGCGCAAGCGATCGGCGGCGGTCAACCGCTTTCGCTTCGGCAACCAAACGGTGACCACGAAGGTGAACATGATGGTGCCGCGCGACGCCCGCCCCGAATACATCGATGTGGCCGCAGCGATGGAGGAGGATTCGCTCGGCGGGGACATCATGCTCAACGTGTTGTCGACTTAGTGCCCCAGTGTGCGGCAGCAACGACCGAGAGGACCCTTCAAAGGCAGCCAGACACATGACCCGACCTGATCTCAATCAAATCGTTAGAACTCCGGACGGGCGACCCGAGGTCGAACAACCCAAGTGGCGTCGCGACTTTCCGATCGATCTCCCGCAGGACGAGTACGTTGCGCGGCGCGATTTCACCAAGTTCATGGTTCTCACCAGTCTCGCCTTCGCCGTCGGCCAAGTCTGGATCGGAATCGAAAACTGGCGGCGCCGACGGCGCGGCCAGCCGCCAATCGCGGAGATCGCCAAGGTGAGTGACGTACCGATCGGTTCGACGATCACTTTCGCGTATCCTCAGCCGCATGACGCCTGCCTGCTCGTTCGCACCGGCGAACTGACCTGGCTGGCCTACGCCCAGGAGTGCACGCATCTCGCGTGCGCGGTCATTCCGGAAGTCGACAAAGGCCAGTTTCGTTGTCCTTGCCACCATGGCTACTTTGATCTCACCACGGGCCGGCCCATCGCCGGGCCGCCGCGCCGGCCTCTGCCTCGCATCACGCTCGATGTGCGAAATGGCGCGGTCTATGCCACCGGCGTGGAGGAGCGCACCGCATGAGCGACCCGCGCAATCGAAAAACGCCCTTCTTCTCGCGATCACAGCGCATGGCCGTTGTACATGGCATACTCTGCTTTGTCCTGATTCTTGATGTGCTTCAACTATGGTTGTTGACGGCGACGATGAACGCCTGGCTCGGAGGTGACTCTGCCGTAATCTGGCCGGCCGCAATTGTCAGCATCGTCTGCCTGGGTCTCAATCTCGGATTGCTCCGCTACCTGTACAGGATGGAGCGATGAGCCAACCGATCCAGCCGCACCAGGCCCACGCCGCTACGCCGAATACGGCGAAGAACAATCCGCCCGCGGCAAACGGCCTGCGCGCCCGGATCATCCTCGGCGCGCGCGATCTCCACCCAGCATACTTTGCGATGGTAATGGCGACGGGAATCGTATCCATCGCCTGCCACCTGCTTGGCCACAGTTGGCTCGCCGCCATTCTGTTCTGGCTCAACGTCGTCTTCTATGTCAGTCTTTGGGCCATGACCGGCATTCGACTGATTAACTACCCCCAACAACTCTTCGCCGATTTGCGCGATCACAACCGAAGCGTGGGGTTCTTCACGATGATTGCAGGCACCTGCGTGCTGGGCACGCAAACCCTGCTCATCGCACGACAGCCAGGCGCAGCCAAGGTCCTCTGGTTTTTTGGGCTGGCGCTGTGGATGTTTCTGATCTATGCGGTGTTCACCAACCTGACGGTCAAACGGGAAAAGCCGGAACTGGCGCGCGGCATCAACGGCGGCTGGCTCGTCGCCGTCGTGGGAACGCAGGCCGTGTCCCTGCTCGGGAGTCAACTGTCGGAATTTTTTGCAGCGTCACGCCAGGAGATTCTGTTCCTGTCACTGATTCTGTGGCTTGGCGGCGGGATGCTTTATGTCTGGATCATCTCGCTGATCTTTTACCGCTACGCTTTCTTCGTCCTCGAACCCTCGGATCTGGCGCCGCCGTATTGGATCAACATGGGCGCGATGGCCATCTCGACCGTGGCCGGGACGGTGCTCATCGACAATACCCCCGCCTCTCCCCTGCTCCAGAATCTCTCGCCCTTTCTCATGGGCGTGACACTGCTGTTCTGGGCGACGGCCACGTGGTGGATTCCAATGCTCCTGATCCTCGGCACCTGGCGTCACATTTACCGGCGCTTCTCGCTTCGCTATGACCCGCTCTACTGGGGCGCGGTCTTTCCGCTGGGCATGTACACCGCCTGTACCTTTCGCATCAGCAAAGTCATGCCGCTGGATTTCCTCGACGTCATTCCCCGCGGGTTTGTTTACGTCGCACTGGCGGCCTGGGGACTGACGTTCTTCGGGCTGCTGCTCATGCTCGTAAGAACAATCCGACCAAAGGACCCGGCGATGGCGCGCTAGGGACGCGCAGCACCGAATCAAGCTTACCGGCAATCGGCGCCTGTGGGGTCACAAGCCACGACGTTTGGCCATTTCACCGCCGATTTCAGCCAGGCTGGCTTGGTCCAGCGCCATTGAAGCTGCGGGAAAGAGTTGCTCGTCTTCGAAGGCAATGTGCGCGGCGTATAGGCCGCTCAGCAATCGCAAATCTTCGCGGATCCGATCCAGGTCGGCCGCATCGAGCCGTCCGTTTGACAGCCATCCTCTCCCGATGCGTTCGATGCGCGCATGAATCGTCTCGGCATGGCGATGGTCGCGTTCCAGCGCCGCCGCCTGCTCGACGACTGGCGCCAGTGCGGAATCGTGCGTTTGCCGCAGCCGCGGGAAGAGCGACTCCTCCTCATCAGCCGTGTGATTCGGCGCGGCATGAGCGAAGTAGTCGAGCGCGGCGGCGAGGGCCCGCCGCGCTTCGTCGTTGAGTTCGCCTTGACCGAACCGATCGACCACCTTCTGCAGAATGCCGAGAAAGTGTTCGATGCGGCGGTGGCAGTCCATCAGCAGTTGGATGGGCTCCGTGAAGTCCGCCTGCGTTTGGCCGCCAAGTTGCACGGGCATCAGACGGCCGCCTTCTGCTGCAATTCGGCTTCGAGTTGTATCGCCTTTGGAAAGAGCACGTTGTTCTCCTTGTGAACGTGCTGGTGCATGTCGCGCTCGAGATGGGCCAGGCCGTCGAGCATGGCGCGATAGGTGTTGCAGGCCCACTCCGGCGGCTGGTAGTCATCGGTGGCGCGGCGCATCGTGGCGAGCGCATCGCCGACGTGTTCGTGCTCCGCCTCCATCTGGTTGATCGGGTTGGCAATGGAGCCGCAATGGAATGGCTGTGGCCCGTCCGCTTGGGCCATCTCGCGGATCATCGGGAAGAGAATGCGCTCTTCCTTTATCATGTGCTCGGTCAGTTCATCTCGCAGCGCACGAAACGCGCCCCGCACCTCGGCCAGGCGCGGCTCGTGTTCGCCATGCACGCGGTACACCTTTTCGGTGATCTGGTCGAGGCGCGGCAACTCGGCGCGCAGGTATGCATGATGCGTCTGCACGATGTGGTCTGCCAGTTCGGCCAGCCCCATCGCGTTGGCATCGATGAGCACGGCGTCGTGGCCCTGGGCTTTGGCATCGGCGGCCTCCAGCATGGCCGTCACGGCCTCAATCTCGAGCCCACGACCTTTGACGGCCTGTTCAAGCGGGATCTTGCCGCCGCAGCAGTAATCAATCCCAATGCTCTCGAAGAACCGGGATCGGCCGGGACGCTGGGCAACCAGTTGACCGACAGTGGTGGCGGGATCGATATGGGTGGTCATGAAGGGACTCCGTGGGAAGGGGTTAGTGGATCGAATCGTCAATTCCGATATCATTCATTCGTGCTTCAATGCTTTCTTGACTTCTTTTAGGACGATCATATCCTCAGGACCAGCAGAATCGCCGAATTCGGTGCTCAGACAGGGAGAATTAGTGTGAAACTTCTATCCGACGCCGGAGAATACGCCCTTCGGGCCACGGTCTGGCTCGGCCAGCATTCCGGCGAAATGCTGAAGGTGCGGCAGATCGCCGAGGGAACGCGGGCGGCTCCGGGCTACCTGATTAAGGTCTTACAGGCGCTGGCCAAGGCCGGCATCCTCTCGGCCCAGAGGGGATCCCTCGGCGGCTTCACCCTCCAGCGCGATCCGGAGAGCCTCCCTGTCCTGGATGTCATCAATGCTGTCGACCCGATCGAACGCATCCTCTCGTGCCCTCTGGGGATCGAGTCACACGGCACCCACTTGTGTCCGATGCATCGACGCATCGATGAAGCAATGTCTCAGATCGAACGGAGTTTCGCATCCGTTACCATTGCGCAACTGATCAACGAACCCTCGCGCTCCCGGCCACTGTGCCCGGCGCTGTGCGCTGAACCAACCGTGTCGGCCACTCGCAAAGGAGATTGAGTCGTGAGCAACTCCGAACACCCCCCACTGACACGCGAGCAGGTGCTCGCGCCCTTCAGCCGCGATCACTACACCGGGCTCGTGCAATCCAGCCGTTTACGCAAGGCCCCTCCCGACGGCGCAGAAGCATGCGCCAAACTCGCGACTGACTTCATCGACGCCTGGGATCGCGAGATCGCCGACCACTTTGACGACGAAGAGCGGCTGCTGCTTGAACTCATGAACGATCCGGATCGGCAGAGGCTATTGAACGAACACGGTCAAGTACGCGACCTGGCGGCGCGGATTCGCGCTGAACGCGATCGGGGACGTTCCGAATCCGTCACGCTGCGCGCGATGGGCGATCTGCTTGAATCGCACATCCGCTGGGAGGAGCGCGACTTGTTCAATCGACTCCAGCAGGCGCTGACAGACGAGCAACGACGCGCTTTGGAAGCCCAGACGGCCGTGATCGATCCGGCACGCGGGCGAAAGCCGCGACACACGCGAGACTGACGCCGCGCATCGAAGGGCGCGGCATTGCAGGCACTGGCGCAGTCCATGCTGCTTCGGTCCGGGAGATGACCTATGCACATCGAGATCAAACGCATCTACGACGACCCGTCGCCTGAGGATGGCACGCGCGTACTCGTCGACCGACTCTGGCCCCGCGGGATCTCCAAACAGCGAGCTGCCATCGACCTCTGGGCTAAGGACCTGGCGCCGAGCACCGAACTGCGCCGGTCCTTCGGGCACGAGATGAGCCGGTTTGACGCCTTCGCGCGCGACTATCGAAAGGAACTCCGCGCAAATGCAACTGCGGTGGACGCTTTTCTAACGCGCATTGACCGCCGCCGTCGCCTCACGCTGCTCTACGGGGCGAGAGATCCAAAGTTGAACCACGCGATTGTGCTCAGGTCAGTGTTGAAGGATTGGTCGCAGGCACAGAGTCGCAAGCGCCCCTGATTGCCACCAGCGCCGGTCTCAGGAAAGAGGTGGAACAGATGGACGATCAGGCCGATGCACAAGTTGTGGTATTGCGAATTCGCCGTCAAGATCACCCCGATGCTTCCCCGCGCTGGGAGGACTTCACCGTGCCGCGCGTGTCGGGCGGGAACATCATCTCGTGCCTGCAGTACATCGCGGCGCATCCCGTCACAACCGATGGCACACCGACCACGCCCGTCGTCTACGACTGCGGCTGCCTCGAAGAAGTGTGCGGCGCCTGCACCATGCTCGTGAACGGCAAGGCACGGCAAGCCTGTGCCGCACTGGTGAATCGGCTGGAGCCAACCTACACCCGTCAACGGTCCGCGCGCGATCATCCGGCCTACAACCCGGTTGATTATGACGAGCACCCACCGATGCGCAAACGTCACGCGCCGCAGATGGAGAAACCGATCACGCTCGAGCCGTTGACGAAGTTCCCCGTGGTGCGCGACTTGTTTGTCGATCGCAAGCGGTTGTTTGACGACCTGACGCGTACGAAGTCCTGGGTCCCCATTGACGGCACCTACAACCCGGGCCCCGGTCCGGCGATGTCGCGTGAACTTCAGGAAGAGCGCTACGCGCTTTCACGCTGCATGAGTTGTGCGTGCTGCCTGGAGGCGTGTCCGCAATACTCCGCGACCAACCAGTTCGTAGGGGCCGCGATCTTCAGTCAGGTGAAACTGTTCAATACTCATCCCACTGGCGAAGTGCTCAAGGATGAGCGGCTGAACCTGATGATGAAAAAAGGCGGCATCGACGATTGCGGCAGGGCGGGCAACTGCGTGGTGGTCTGTCCAAAGGATCTGCCCAATCTCAAATCGATCGCCACGATTGGTCGGCAGACGACACTGGCGGCCATCAAGGCGTACTTCGGCGGATGAAGGGCACAACCACAACATGAACCACGCCGGGAACAGCCCGTGCTTTGATTGAATGACTGATGCCTACACCCGATGAGGAGAGGTTCAACATGAGTGAGCAAGATCCCAAGCAGGTCGTCAGGGAATCCAAATACCGATTCACGGCGCCGCAGCATCACATCGACCTGAACGCCAGGGCGAAGGAACTTCGTAAGGACGCCGAGGCCGGCGAGGCGGGCCACCAACAGCAGACGATCTACAAGCACGGCAACACAACGGTCGCACTGTTCCTCTTCGGTCACCTCACCCACCTGCCCCCTCATCAGGCCAATGGCGTGGTCCTCATCCAGGTACTCAAGGGCCGTCTCCAGGTCACTGCGGAAGAGCAGGTGCATGACCTCTCGGCCGGCACGCTGCTCGCGCTGGCGCCGGGCATCGAGCACAACGTGGTGGCGTACGAGCGGAGCGAAATGCTGCTGACTGTACAGTTGGGGACCTGAGGCCGTCGCCTCTCACGGCGAGAGTCGATTGAGCACTGTCGTGACGATTCGATCACAGCGCTCGCCGTCGAATTGATAGAGGCGGCGAACATCTTTCCCGATTCGGGCGTCGATCCAGTTCCGCAGCATGGCGCGCGCGCGGTGAAGACGCACCTTGACGTTCGATTCCGTCAGGTCGAGACAGTCCGCCGCCTCGGCCGTGCCCACGCCTTCGACTGCGCGAAGCACGAACACGGTTCGAAGGTCGTCCGGCAGCGACTCCACTGCCTCCACAAGAACGTCGCGCAACTCACGCATACTCGACCTCCGCCCCGCGTCATCGCTCTGTTCGCTCTGCGGCTCGTCCGAGCCGTTCAATCCTTGCATATCCGTCGGCCGCATCCGCCGGCGCCGGCGCCGGCGCGACGATGCTTCGTAGATGCCAATTCGCGTCAGCCATGTTGAGAACTTCGCCCGTCCCTCAAACTGTGAGAGATGCTCGAAAGCCCGAACGTATGTTTCCTGGACGACATCCTCCGCCTCGCTGTCCTCCCCGGTCATGCTTCGCGCAATTCGAAAGAGGCGCTGGTTGTACCGCCGCACAATGATCTCGAACGAGGGAAGATCACCCGCCAGAACTCGGCCGACGACTTCCTCGTCCGTGAGAGCCCACTTCAGGCGATCAGGTCGGGCTGAAGTGGGCGACTCATTGAATCGCGTGTCAGGGCGCAACTCAGTGTGCGGGAGCATGCGCATGGCCTTTCTGAGGCGCGGCCATTCCCGGCACCCAGGGCTCGCCGCGAATCCCAGCGACCGCGCCAAGGGTGTACGCTCCAAGCGCCATCACCAGGTCGCGAACGGCGATGTCCAGGAAGCCCGAACTGGCGACCGCAATGGCAATCAGCACCAGCCACGCCATTACCACAAACGCGCCCAATCGGGTCAGTTTGGTAAGGACGACCAGTCCCGCAACGATTTCGATCACTCCGACGATCAGCATGAACGTCGATGCATCAAATGGCAACACATTCGCGACAAAGTGCGGCAGGTACTTTGACCAGTCGGTCAGCAGGTTGGTGAACTTATCCAGCCCCGCCACAATGGGCACCAGGCCGTAGGTCAGGCGAAGCGGAACGTAGATCGACGAAAGACTGTTTGTATTGGTCATGGTGTAGACCTCCTACAAACACTGAGTGCCGGGCGCCGGATTGGTTACAGAACGACTCCAGAAAAATCGAAGATCGTCCCCACCGAGCCCATCAGCCCGCCGAGGGCAGGCAAACCGCCATCATCCGCCGGGCCACGCGAACGGCCGGATGCACAAACCTCGATTGATCGGAAGTCGCCACGAACTTCTCGACCGTCTCCGACCACAGTTCAAGCCAGCGGACAAAGTGAGCCTCCGCCAGATGGGGAAGGCGGGCGTGCACCAAAAGCGGATTGCCGGAGTACTGGCCGGTGAAGTTGACGATCGTGGACCAGAACCGGTACATGATTGCGAGATGGGCGGGCCAGTTCGAAATGTGATCACGAAAAATCGGACCCAGAATCAAATCGCTGCGAATCGACTCGTAGAAAGAGTCGACGACGGTCCGAATGACGTCGAGGTCGACCGCTTCAACAGGCCACGTGGCGCGACTGACTTCAAACGAGGCCAGGGGATCAGCGCTGGCGTTGGTCGGTTCTGATTGACCGGCCATCGCACTCACGGCGCACCATCCTTTGCCTTTGGGGTCGCAGCGATCGCCTCAAGCGCGATGGCCGAGTGGGCGTAGACGGCACCGGCGCGCATCTCGGCCGCAACCCAGATGGCTTCCATCATTTCCTCAGGCGTCACCCCGGCGCGGGCCGCCAGTTTCGCGTGCCCCTCGATGCAGTATGGACACTGCGTCACATGCGCGACCGCCAGCGCGATCAACTGCTTTGTCTTGGCGTCCAGCACCCCATCCGCAAACACCTGCCTGGAGAATTCCTGGAACGCTTTGTACTGCGCGGGCGCCGTCTCGCGCCGCTGGCGGGCGATATCAGGGTGGACCGGAAAAAGCATGGTCAGAGTTTCCTTTTATTTGTGGTATCTGATATACCATTATACAGTCCACGTGCCATCTGTCCACCATCTGGAGATCAAACCATGCGTCTGGCCGATCGAAGCGATTTCGCCCTGAGAGTGCTGATGTTTCTGGCGGCTTCGGGACGCCAGGCCACGGTGGTGGAGATGGCGGAGCGGTTCTCGGTCTCTTACCACCACCTCGTCAAGGTGGTCCAGAGCCTCGGCGAACTCGGCGTTGTGCGCACCACCCGAGGGCGAGGCGGGGGTGTGGCCCTCACGGCCGATCCCGCATCGGTGCGCGTCGGAGATGTGATTCGCTTCCTCGAACCGGACATGGCTCTCGCCGAATGTCTCCGGGAGCACGGGGCGTGTCCTCTGCACGGACCGTGCCGGCTCGAGCGACTTCTCGAAGATGCGAGCGGAGCCTTCCTCGAAGTCTTGAACACAAAAACGATCGCTGACCTCGCCGAGCCCCGGCTCACATTGCTCAAGGCCCTTGGCAAGGACCCGGACAGATCGACCGGGCGGTGAACCACCCCCACTCTCAATCACGCACCGACCCGCTGACACGCAGTTCGGATACGATTGGGTCCGGCCCACGCTGGTTAATGCGGGGCAGTACGATGCACGAGCGAGCGGCGGCGCATCACCAGAGCAGGCCCGATCGTCCGATCAGGAATGATCAGGAGTGAGGTCGCGAGCGGCGCCAACCCGTGGCCGAGCCCACCACGTGGAGTTTTTCAGCCGAGGTTCACCATGCCCAGCGAAGATATCGATGCGTTGCGAGAACGCGCCAAAGAACTGCGGTGTCTGTACCGCATCCATGAAATGGTCTCCCAGCGCGGCCAGACTCCCCCGCGCACCTTCCTGACCGTGTTGGAGGCGATACCGGAAGGCTGGCAACGGCCCGAGTCCACCAGTGCAAGAATTGAGTATCTCGGTCGCAGTTACGTTGGACCCGGCTTCTCCTCATCGGGCCAGTCGATCACCGCACCGATCCGCCTCGGGGGGATCGTCGTGGGTTGCGTCGAAGTCTCCGATGCGTCGGCCATCGATGATGAATCCACGGCGTTCCTCGACGAAGAGAGGCAGCTCCTGCACAGCATCGCGCATCGACTTGGGGAGTACCTTGAGTGGAAGCATACCGAGTTGCTCGGAGAACGAGCCACAGCAGACGGCGTCCATTGGCGGTGGCGCGAACACTACGCCCAGAGATTGGCGGCCTTGCTCGATGCTGAGCGATATGGAATCTCCGCTCTTTTTCTGGGCGGGAGTACCGAGGGCGGCAACGCCGGGCCCGGGAGCGACATTGATCTCCTCGTGGTGTGTACGGGGTCCGAGTTGCAACGCGACCAGGCGAGTCATTGGTTCGAGGGTTGGAGCTTCTGCCTGGCTGAACTCGCCTTTCGGCAGACCGGATATGCCTTCCCCGGTGGGATACTCAACATCCAATGGGTGACTGAGACCCCCGACGTGAGCCACCGCCCCGACCTGCGCGCACTCCAACTTGGAGTCGGCACTTCGGCGTCCGATGCGGCACCGTGAGACGACCAACGCCCGCTCAATCGGATTGCCCGGTATTGGGAGAGAGGACCTCAAGGAATTGTCTGGATTCGCTGACGTCGTGAGTCGGTTGCGGGGGGCCCCGCTGCCGGCCCCCCAGACCTTGGCTCATCCCCTTGAGATGGGAAGAAGACTTAGGGCCAAGAGATTTGAGGCACTGGAATTGCAGCTGTTTTCCGAACCACCGTGCCGCGAGACGAGCGATCGCTGGCGGAACTGGACAAACTCAGCATGAGACGGGCCTTTGAGAAGTCAAACCGAATCGGTATGGCGCGCATCGGTCGATTCTCCCCTTGCCCACACGAATTCTTGACGCCTGGAAAAGAGCGCCGACGCTGCTAGGGCACCAACTGCGCCTCCGCTGGCTGCAGGTGATAGATCGACCCTTCGGTCCGCGACTGCTTGTTCTCAATCAAAACGATTCCCTGACCCGCCAGGAACCCAACGACGCTTGCCAGAAACACCGGCACGGGTTCGCCGCAGCCGGTCAACGCCAGGACAATCAATGCAGATGCAAGCGGTGTTTGTGTCGCAGCAGAGTTGAACGCCGCCATGCTGCAAACCATGATGAGTGTCGGATCCATCCCAGGCACAGCCATCGCAATGATCTTCCCCAGCACCGCGCCCATGAATATGTGCGGAATGATCAGACCTCCCTGCCAGTGGCCGCGAATCGTCACCGACGCGGCGCACATCTTCGCAAGCAGCAACACCACCAGCGCTATCGCCGTCGCCCCCTGCAGCTGCATCACCTGTGGAATCTGGGTGCTGCCATAGAAGTAACTTAGTGGGACAAAGTAGCCCAACAGCCCGATGATCAATCCAGCCAGAGTCGTCTGTGCCACCAGGGGCAGTCTCGAGCGCTTGACCAGTCTGCCCAGCGCGCCAAACAGCAGCGAGTACGCCTTGGCCACCGGGCCGCAGGCCAACCCGACCCCCGCAGCCGCCAGCGGCGTCCACCACAACGATGCGCCCGCTGTTGTGATCGTCACGTGCCATGGTTGAACGATGCCGTGTCCGATGGTGACCGTCATCGTCAGGAACGCCACACAACTGCACACCAGCGTCGGAACAATCGCCTCGTAATACTCCAGGCCCCGGGTATGCAGCATCTCCAGCCACAACAGCGCGCCGCCCACCGGCGCACCTAGAAAGGCTCCAAAGCCCGCGCCCATTCCCGCCAGTGTGAGCACCCGTTTGAGCGCAGGCAACTTGATGAGTTTCGCAAACCACGCACCGAACGATCCTCCTGCTTGTGTAAGCGCGCCCTCTGGGCCCGCGCTTTGCCCCGCGACGAGTCCGATGATCGATACGGGCTGGATGGGCAGGTTGTCCTTCATGGGCAACTCGCCTGACTTGTGAAAGTGATAGATGATCGTCGCCATGCTTCCGGGATCGGAAAGCAACTTGAGAATCAGCCCGACCATCAACCCCACAAGCGTGCTGAACCAGATGCGATCGACACCGCTCGAAAGCCATTGCTCCCAGATTAATCGATCCAGCCCGTGCCAGATCACGAGAAACCCCGCACAGAACAGTCCAACCACCGCGCCTAGCGCCGCCGACCATAACACCATTTGCCAGAACGTCTTCTGCGCCATGAAATGCGTGATCCCTCAATTCATCCAAGCGACTGCATCATGGTAGGCTAACGGGCCTGTGCCCAGATTGTGATCGCTGCTAACGGTTGAACGTGCGTGAACTTTGACCAGATGCCTGCCGCCTGACGGGCCGTGTGTCGATCTGAGCCTAGGCCGCGGCTCCATCGGTTCGCGACGTGCGCCATCTTGGGTCGCGACGATGGCTTCCCTCTGCCATTTGCAACTGTGGAAACCGCCCCGTCCCTCTCGTGTCTCTCTTCCCCTGTCGCGGCGTCGCGAACACTATTGCGCTCCCACTACTTTCGTAAGATGATGAAGGCCAGTCACTTAGGGCTGGCCTTTGTCTTGCGCCGAAAGAGGGCTGGGCGTGTTTGGGCTTGCCTGGGCTTGTCTGGGCGTGCCGAGTCTGGTGCACGGACGTGCGACGTGGCGAGCCGGCAGCCGGTGCCGACCGGTGGCGCCAGTTGGAGGCTGGGGCTCGACTTGGGTCAAGCGGGGCATCCGTGTGGCGCCGTCAATGCAGCCGCCACCCCGGGCGAGCCGCTTGCAGCCGCCGCGTGAATTGCCAAGAGGAGGGCGACCTGAGACGATCCGGTCTCAAGGGCGATCGTCAGAGGCCTTGTGAGCCGATCGGCCAGAAGAATACCCTTCACCATGCAAGTCTGCTTTCACTTTGATGAAAACGCTCTGGATAGCGGCGCCAGCGCAATTGAGTTCTTGCTCAAGCACGGAAGACGCCGCGACCTCAAGATCCGGTCCAGACTCTACGGAGGATCGCTTCTCATTCACACGGGTGCCGAAGAGCTAGTCCACCGGGGCCGCACCACCACGAGCAAAACGAACCTGGAAACACTGGAATCGCTTACTCGCGAGTGGCTAACGCCACAACCATTCTGCTGGTTTGGTCTCTTGCCGCGAGCTGTCGAAGTTGTCTCTTCCAGCCACGTCTACTGCACGCTCTTCGAGACGATCGAGCCTCGCCAAGCCCTGCAACTTCACAGCGCTGCATCGAAAGCGTTGCCGGACTTGTACCTGGGCGCACTTCAAGTCGACGAACGCCTGCCCTCTCATCTTGCTGGATACCAGCTCATGGCTATGCTCCGAGTTGATGGCAAGGCTGCGTACGTAACTTGGGACGGACTTTCTCCGGACTCAAAGCAGCCGTGGCTCCTTGAACTGCTTCAACGGGTAGGCTTTGATCCAGTCGATTACGAGGATGTGTCAGCCAAGTTTACGATCTTTGATCGGCACAGCGGTTGCGATGCAAAACTCAAATCAGCCGAGTGCCGAGGCTCAATGGTCGAACTATTCGATGGGGTAGTTGATTCCTCTCTTGTTCGCATTAGAGACGCCATGCCCGACGTCCACGAACGCTTATGGGCAACACTTCGTGGATTTGAAACAGCGAGAGTCGATGAGCAGTTCACCAGCGTCGCACTGGGCTGTCGGCGGCTTATCGAGTACGCCGCAGACTGCCTCTTTCCTCCCAAAGCGTCGGCTCCAAATGAGCGGAAGCTCGACAAGGCCTCATTCAAGAACCGATTGCTGAAGTACCTGGAGGAGTGCCAAGTCGAACAGACAGATGCGCGGATGATTGAAGCGAATCTTGAACATGCTGCAGCGTGCGTTGATCGGCTGCTCGACCTCGCAAATCGGGGAGTGCATTCCAGTTCGACGCGCGATCAGGCGAGACGGTGTATTCTCGGTACTGTGATTCTCTTGGATGATCTCTGCATTGTCAATCGCAAAGGGTTTGCCGTGCGCATCTCGCTCAACACAGAGGCCATTGAAGGCATCACAGGCAACCACTCCTCGCCATAACGATCGTGGCAGTCTGATCCGGGGCCAGTTGGGACTGTCGACCGCCAGCCATGGGGTCATCCGGCCAGTCCTCTAGCCCTGAATTGAAACGTGGAGCCGAATCGCATCTCGACTCAGTTTATCGCTGGAGGTACGGCAGACTTGATCCCCAAGCGCCTCCGGTCTTCGTCGAGTTGCAACAGCGTGTCCTCGATTATCGCCCCGTTTGCAGCTGCAAATCTGTACAGTTCACTGTAGTAGATGGCGCGAGCGCGCTTGCCAATCCACGCTGATTCCTGCTTGGCCAGGAGTTCGAACTGCTCGATGACAATGCTGGCGCTAACTGCTTGAGTCGCAGCACTGAGGGAGTCGACAACAGTCCGCTGAATCGTCTGGATATCGTCCATGATGGCAGCGCCCCAGTATTCAGACAAACGGAACAATCCGTCCAGATTCTCAACACGCTTTGCCTCGGCTGCCTCAATCGCCGAAAGCCCTATCCCCAGCGTCCGATCAGTCTTCTCTACGAAGTCGACCACAAATCGGTTGCTTGCCGTTCGTAGACGTGGATGGAACCACTGCGATGTTTGATCCTCTTCATCCCAATCGAGAGGCACTTTATCGCCCTTGTGATCTCCCTTGTTGGACTCATGGCAGGAGGGAACCAGATTGTCGGGATGGACGGACAGAAATGGAAATGCACTCTTTGGCAGAAAATGGTCTACTTCGATGCTCTGTAGTTCACCGTCGCAATACGGGCAAACTCTTGCACGTGGCGTACGTACGTACAACTCCTTGGTGAGCTTCTCTGGCGCGCCTTGTATCGACGCTGGATAGCCGAGCGACTTGTTGAGCCATGGATCGTCGAAAGCGAGCATTAGTCGCTTTATCGCTTCATGGACTGGCGATTGCGTCCAGTAGCTTCTGTCCGTCTTGCGAAGACGAACTGCTGCATTCTCCGTGTAGCAGTGCCGAAATGCGTGCTGTTCCCGCATCACGGCGAGAAACTCCTGCTTTGGTCCTTGATCGGCACTCGCAATGGTTCCGAGCAACGCTTGTCTCTGGCCACCATCGTTCGTCCAAAACCTCTGAATCCAATCGTGATCAGCGTTCGGCCATGCAACGTTCTCCAGCCACTGAAGATCAATGGTTGAGCCCTCTGGTAGCGCACACAATTGCCGGACGAGACGCCGCTGAAGCACGACAATCCGTAGCATGTTCTTGCGAACGGCTGAATCAGGAACCGGGTGAAGCATCACGCATCTCGTCGAGGATCTGTTGCAGTCTTGCTCGCGGCCACCCGCCGCCAATCGCTAGAAGCAATCGCTCCAGTTCATTTCGGTTCTGAGCATCCCACTTCTGTCCGAGGTATGCGCGTAGTGCCTGCTCCGCTCGCGATCCGATCGATGCCTGCATTCCAAAGACGTGCAGCATCACGCGACCTGGCTCTGCACCGAATGTTGAGAAGGAGACGGGATCAAGTACGGCTTGGCCATTCTCTCGAGTCAGACGGACAATCTCACTGGCGAATGCATCGGTCAGCGCGATGCTCGTGTGCGTAGCAACCATCACTTGAGCCGCGGTGGTCTTCAAAACGTTGTCATCGATGATGTCGATAATCTCCCGCTTCCAGGAGTCATTGAAGTGAGTCTCCGGTTCGTCAAGCAGAAGCAGGCTCCCGTCGCGCTCGCGTAGTAGCAGCAATAGCGCCATTCGCCCCAGCAGCATGCGCTCTCCATCGCTAAAGTCATCCCAAGTCAGAATCACATCGTCCAACTGACCGTCGTGTGCGATCATCTGGGTGGTACGCATCACGGTGACGGTGATTTCCTCGATCAGGCCGGCTGCCCGCCATGCGTGAAGGGCGCGGAATACGTCCCACAACGCTCGATCATTCCAATCCGTTGACTGCTTCGAAACGGTGCTCAGTACTCGCACTACGGCCTCGGCTCCAGAAGACGAACCGTCCACGCGATCGACGATCTCCCGCAGCGGCTCTGGCACACGATTGCCGGCAGACACTCCCCGAATATCTGGTTCGATTCTCCTCTCGGACCGTCCAAGGTGTATGACCATCTGCAACCGTCCCAGCGGTTGTCGAATGACTTCATCAGCCAGTGCCGTTAGGGCCATCCACTGTGCTAGCCACTCCGAGTTGAGTTGCTGGGATGGTGGGCGGTAAGTGATGCTCAAGTGTGTTGGCCACCACCAGTCAATCTCATTCAAGAGCGTGCGTGCATCCTTTTCGGCCGGGCGCTCTCCTTTCAGCTGTTGAGCCACGGCCGTCCGCAAGGCACTTCGCCAACTCTCTGGTGACGAGATTGCAGCAACGTCGGCCAACTCGCGTACCGCCACAATCAGTCCGGCGGAGATGGCAGCCAGCTTCAAGTCCTGTGGCTCCAGCAAAATGCATTTGCCGTCAGTACCACGGTCGGCCGGACTCGTTCGTGATTGAATCGCGGATCGCTCGGATTTGTTAATGGCGACCTCTGGGGAGTTCATCTCCCGTTCAAGAGTCCATCCTCGCGGTCGGTCTTGATCGTCACTCAACCCGTCATATGTGGCATACGACAAATCGACATCTGACAAATCTACTTGACGCACCTTCTCCCACGCATCCAGGTCACCTGATGTGTACGCCACAATTGACGACGGAAGATATTGCCTCACCAATTGGTTTCCCGACAGTCGATCCCCATTTACAATCTGTGCCCAATGGTCGGAGTCCCGTACATCGTCGCCGTCAACTGATTCGAGGACCTCGTCCCAGTCAATGGCGGACTTGTCCGATGTGCAGGCTTCCCACAATTCCCAGCCTTCTGGAATGACAGCAAACGCGGCTTCGCTTGCCGTCCGGCACAGATGGCGGAACATCACCATGGCTCGCTCGTTGTCTCGTTGTAATTCATACACGAGAGCCACCGGAAACGGTGGGACGCGTTCAGCTTCGAGCCATCGGAATGTCTCGTAGACGGCCCGCAACAAACTGCTCTTGCCCGTACCGTTCAGACCGACGACGAACTGCAGTGAGCCCTTGCGGCTGAGGATCGTCTCGTCGCGAAACTCCACCTTGAGGTCTCGCAGCACACCGTAGTCCGGCAAGTGAAGGTATCGCAGTCTCACTCACGTGGCTCCTTGCCTTCATCGCTCCACGACCCTCTTTGATCGGACCAGTTCCCTGTCGCCTTTGCCCACGATTCCGTGACTTGTGCCAAGCGAGCCAGCTCGTCCATTCGAGCGAGGTCGGATTGCTGCTCGTCCGTCGTCTGCTCGCAAACAAGATAGTACATGTTGCCGTACCCGGTTCCGTGGTACTCTTCAATCGGACTACCGGTCACCTCCCCGGCTGGTCGGCTAACGAGCTTCACCAGTCCTCGGGCCACGAGAACGTCCAAATGGCGCCTCAGCGCGTCATCGGCCAACTCGGTTAGGGGCGGTTCCAGCCAATCGCGCATTGACGACACGGTGAAAGTTAAGAGGGTCGCCTCGTCATGCACTTGGTACGCGACTTGGTCGAACAACTGTCGCTGTTCACGCGAAAGTTCGGCGAAGCGCCCTGACCGTGCACGACTCCCTTTGGCGGAACGTGTCACGGGTTTCACGAGCGTGAGTCCCGCACTTCTGAGGGTCTCATCTCGCTCCGCGGCATGGAGTCTGCGGGGAATCATGGACCGGCTCATGGGCGGGCCGGGCCTGCGCCGTGGCCGAAGGAGCGCGCACGAGCTGCATCTGGGTGATGCTTTGGACTTCTGGCGTGTCACCGGGATCGAGCCGCCGCGCCGGCTGGTGCTGACCGCCGAAATGAAGCTCCCGGGCATCGCCACGCTGAGCTTCGAGGTCGAACCCGCGCCGGCCGCCGGTTTCGGTGCTCGGTTGGTGATGACCGCGCGGTTCCGCCCGCGCGGCCTGCTGGGGATCGCGTATTGGTACTCGGTGCTCCCGCTGCACGGGATCGTCTTTCGCGGGATGATGAAGGGACTGGTGGCGGCTGCCGAGCAGAAGGCAGCAGGATCGCCAAGGGCCTGAGCAAACGCGTCGGCGTGTACTTGCGGTGGGTGAGAGTCCGCGGCGACAAGTGTGTTCGCGCGCTCCAGCGTCCCGCTGTCGTTCAGCTCCTCATGTCGAGACGACTCTCGCCCGCCGCCATCGTCGCGCTCATGAAAGCCCTCAGTAAAGTCTACTGGTACAAGGGCAATCTCCGCAGCTCCCTCGCCATTAACGGATGCAGTAAAGGTGCACTAACCGCACATCAGCGAACGCGAGCGCCGATCCTCGTAACGCCGATCCGATGAAGGGGCAACGCGTTTGCAAGAAGATTTTGGTCGGCATGGGACCGACCGCACGTTAAGCGGCGAATCAGACATGGAGTGGCGTTGAATCCGGCACGTTGGCCTGGTCCAGATCATCCCGCTCCGCCATTCGACGCCGGCTCGACTAGAATCTGTTCCAGAGCGGTCGTTTATCTGTCTCGCACTGCGCACCGAACGGGAGTGGCTACATCTCGACCATCCCTCAAACCTTCCCCGTCGTAGCGATTGGCGCATCAGCCGGCGGGCTGGATGCGATGATGGCGCTATTCGACGCTGGATCCTCTCTTGAGGGCATGGCATTCATCGTCGTTCAACACCTCGACCCGAAGAGCGAAAGCCATCTCGTCGATCTCCTCTCGCGGCACACATCGCTGAGGGTGCGGCCGGCGCAGGACGGGCTGGCGATTGAGCCGAATCATGTTTACGTGTGTATTCCCAATCGCGACCTGGTCGTGAAGGACGGTCATCTGCGCTTGCTCGACACCGAAGCGGAGCGAAGCCAGCGGAGACCGATCGATCGGCTCTATGACTCGATGGCGTCGGAGTACGGCGATTGCGCGATTGCGATCATTCTCTCCGGCACGGCGTCGGACGGGTCGCGCGGCATCTCCGCGATCAAGACCGAAGGCGGCATGGTGATCGTGCAGGACCCGGAGACGGCGGAGTACGACGGCATGCCGCGCAATGCGATCAGCACCGGGCTGGTGGATCTCGTCCTGCCCATCGCGGAGATGCCCGAGGTCTTGCAGAGACTGGCGGCGCGGCCGCGTGTGGATTGCATCGCGGAACGCGGCCGCGAACCGGATGGAGGGAAATCAGGTGCGGACGAATCCGATGATGACTCCGCCACGCTGCAGAGTATTCTCAGCCTCCTGCACAGTCAGTTCGATTACGACTTCGCGGACTACAAGCGGCCGACGCTGCTGCGGCGCACGCAGCGTCGCATGAGCCTGCGCAACGTTGATGATTTCGATTCGTATGCGAGAATCGTGCGCGACGATCCGACGGAGGCCGCGGCGCTGTATCGCGATCTGATGATCAATGTTTCGAGTTTTTTCCGCGATCCGAAGGCTTGGGAGGAACTGAACAAACAGGTCGTCGAGCCGCTGGTGGCCCGGCGCGAGAACGGAGAGGAGATTCGAGTCTGGTCGGCCGGCTGCGCCACGGGTGAAGAGGCGTACACGATCGCCATGATTCTGGCGGAGGCGATCGATCGCTCTGGTAAGCACATCAAGCCGCAGGTCTTCGCGACTGACGTGTCAGACAGTCTCGAAGTCGCACGGGCTGGTGTGTATCCGGACACGATCGCGGCGCAGGTGTCTCAGGAGCGGCTGACGAGGTTTTTCATCGCCCGCGATTCGCACTATGAGGTGAAAAAGAACCTGCGCGACATGATTGTCTTCGCCCGGCATAACGTGATCAGGGATCCCCCTTTTTCACGGATGGACATGATCATCTGCCGCAACCTGCTGATCTACATCGAGCCGGACACGCAGCGCAGGATACTGGGGATGTTCAATTTCGCGCTGCGCGACGGGGGAACGCTGTTTCTGGGCAGCGCGGAGACGATCGGCATGCAGGGGGAGCTGTTCGAGCCGCTCTCGGCCCCGTGGCGCATCTTCCGCTCTCGCCGGGTGGTCCACGCCGGGCGGTTTGACTTTCCGAGGTTTTCGGTGACGGATCAGCGGCGCAGGCCCCCGGGCCAGCCGAGGGGTTTTCATCCCGAGCGTGATGAATATCAGACGATGGCGCATCGGGCACTGCTGGATCGGTACGCCCCGCCTTCGGTGGTGATCGACGCGGATCATCAGGTGCTGGTGTATCACGGCAACACCTCGCGGTATCTCTCACAGCCGGGCGGCAAGCCGACGCGCGACCTGCTGGCGCTCGTGTCGCCGGGGCTCAGGCCTCCGCTGCGCCATGCGATTCTCGAGGCGAACAGTGAGCGACGATCCGCGACGACAACGAACGCCTACCTCAAGGAAGGCGAGCGGCGACGGCCAGTGACACTGACCGTCAGCCCGATCAGCCGGTCGCGCGACGAGTCGCCGTTGCTGCTCGTCAGCTTCGAAGAGCCGACGGCGCCGGCGGATGCGGCGACGCGGGAGTCTGCAGATGACGACGGCCGCGGCCAATCCGGCCAGACCGTCGATCACCTGGAAGAGGAACTGCGCGTGACGCGGCAGGATCTTCGCGAAGTGTCGGAGCAGTATGACCGCCTTATCGAGGAGTACAGCACATCCAACGAAGAGATGCTCTCGATCAACGAAGAACTTCAATCCGCGAACGAAGAGCTGGAAACGTCCAAAGAAGAGTTGCAGTCGCTCAACGAAGAACTCAACACCCTCAATAACGAATTGCGAAGCAAGGTTGAGGCGGTGGAGCAGACGAACAACGATCTGAACAATCTTCTGGCCAGCACCGAAGTGGCGACGCTGTTCCTGGACACCTCCTGCCGCATTCGCTGGTTTACGCCGGCGATCAAACAGGTGCTTCGGCTGATTCCATCGGACATCGGCCGTCCGATCAGCGACCTGGCGTCGATCGTGACTGGTTCGGAACTTGAGCCGGCATCGAAGAAGGTGCTTGAAACACTCGTTCCCGTCGAGGCGGAAGTCGACAGCGAACAGGGGCAGTCGTATATCCGCCGCGTGCTGCCGTATCGGACGGCTGAAAACCGGATCGATGGCGTTGTGGTCACGTTTGTGGAGATCACCGAGCACAAAAAAGGCGAGCGGCAGCGTGAGCGGCTGATGCACGAGTTGAGTCACCGCATCAAGAACACGCTGGCCACGGTGCAGGCGATCATCCAGGCGCTGGGCCAGCGCTGCGCCTCGCTGCCGGAGTTTCTTGCCGAGTTCGAGCCGAGATTGGCCGCACTGGCCCGCGCGCATTCACTGCTGACCCAGCCCGGCGACGAAGGAGTCGAACTGAGTGCGATGATTAATAGGGAACTCGACCCCTATGTCGGCAAGGCTTCACCTCGCATTATCATCGGGGGTGGCCATCTCGTGGTCTCGCGTGGATCGGCCATTGCCCTGGAACTCGTATTTCATGAACTGGTCACGAACGCCGTAAAGTACGGCGCCCTGTCGAACGAAACCGGAACGATTGCCGTACGGTGGGAGCGCATTGATCAGGAAAGCCATTCGCATGCCCGCATCAGGTGGGTCGAGTCAGGCGGCCCGCCGATCACTTCTGTCGGAAAGCGCGGCTTCGGATCGCTCTTGATTGAAAGCAGCATCACACATGATCTGGCCGGCACAGTAGACCTGCAGTTCTTGTCGTCGGGACTGCAATGCACCATTGAGTTCCCGATCGTGAAAGGAGAGAGCCATGAAGACGACAAAGAAGCCGCCCGTGGAAGTCAAGTGCCTGGCGGTCGAGACTGACCGCGCCAAATCGCTGGGCGGGCTGCGCGTGCTCGTCGTCGAGGATGTCGGCATGGTGGCGATGGCGTTGAAATCGCTGCTTGAAGAGCTTGGCTGCGTGGTGATCGCCACGGCGGCGCGCCTGGCGGAAGCGGAGGACATCTGCCGGCGTGAGCGACTGGATGGAGTGCTGCTCGATCTCAATCTCCACGGCCAATACGCCTATCCGGTGGTTGACATCCTTCGCGAGCGCGACATTCCATTCATCATCATGTCCGGTTACGATGCGGGACAACTTCGCGCCGACCTGGCCGACGCCCCGCAGATGCAAAAGCCATTCGAGCGCCAGTCCCTGGAGAGGCTGGTTGTGACGGTGCTGTGCGCCGGGGAATCGAGGGATCGCGCGACCCGGCATTCACGAGGAGCCCACTCCGGGGCGACCGACGCGGAGCGCGCATCGCACAGGACGCGGGGCGAGATCGAGGGCGCTGTGTGCCGCGGGATGTGCCAGTTCGAGCAGGAGTACATTGGAAGAGGTCCAAGCGATGTCCACGCGCACCTCATCGGGGACCTGCTGGTCGTCCGCCTTCAGGGCGTCTTGACTGCGGCGGAACAGCGCATGGTCGAAACGCGTTCCGTTGGGCAGGGGCGGGATCTGCTCAAGCAGGTGAGAACGCTGCTGATCGAAACCGCTCAGAAGCAGATCTCCTCGATGATTCAGGTCATCACGGGCGCCAAGGTCGTCAGCATGCATCACGACATCAGCAGCGTCACCGGCGAGGAGGTGGTGGTCTTCTCCCTGAGCCAGGCGCCGCCGTACAGGGTCAGGGATGCGGATGACAGCTGAAGCGGCCGCAACAGCGCTCCTGGCGATGCGTGAACGGCGTGGCGGGGTCGCTGTTCACCTGGCCTTCACTTCGCGCAGCCTCGGCATGCTGTCCAACACGAACAGAAACACCTCTTCACCTGTCACGGTGCTGATGTCGTGATGCATGCTGACAACCTTCGCGCCGGTGCACGACTCAATCAGTTGCTCCATCTCCGGACGGGCAATTTCCACCAGGTGCGTACGCACGTGCTTAAGCAGATCCCGCCCCTTGTCGGACGCAAGTGACTTCACCAGCTGCTTCTCGGCGGCGGTCAGGACGCCCTGCAGTCGGATGACGACCAATCGGTCGAGCAGATAGGTGCGAACCTCCTGTGGGCCCCGCCCAATGAACTCCTGCTCGAAGCGACTGATGCGCTCGCTGACGGCGGCCTCAATCTCTCCTTGAGTCTTCATCACTCTTCCCCGCGGGTAGAAAAACGCTCGGATACGCCGGCCTGCGCGCATCGGTCACGGTTCACGATGGATCCCGGTCCGGATTCGCGGATCACGAGGCAGAGATTATGCCCGGCGGAACCATGTTTCCAGAATTCTCTGGCTTCCTCTGATTCACGGAGTACGCTTGATTGATCCGTGGAGCAGGTGGCAACAGCCATTGACTCCACTCTCGGATGACTAGACCAACGGCAGGTCGCCAGGGCGACAGGCCTGTAGAAAAGTAAGCCGACTTGACTCCGCGCGTTTTCAGCGCCGGGCCAAGTCGGCTTTTTTTTTCGTTCGAAGTCAGTTGCCGCTCGGATGGTCCTTCATGCATGGCGCCATCTGAGGCAATCATGCCCGATCCTGAACGCCATGTCACTGCGAAAGGACGCACCATGCCACCAACATTCTGAGCCAGCGCGGCAACGAGAGCGTGGAGCCGGTCGAGAAATGGGCCCATATCGGCGGAAGCCAGGGCTGCGCCGATCACGACCACGATCTCATCCACGAACTCAGCCGGAGGCTGGATGCACTGTGGCGCTAAGGCGAGTTCATCGCCAACGCCGAGGATCGACCGGCCATGCAGGCGTGCCGGCGGGATTTCAAGCGACAGGAGTTGGCGTCGATCGAGCGCCTTAAGAGTCTCACAAGGAGGAAATCAAGTCGGGATGCTTCTGATCTATGTCATTGATTCACTCCGCCCAGGCTGGCGGGCAACGTCGATGATCCCCATAGATTCAGATGTTGAAGATGAGTGGTGTGGCCGCGTTTGCCGCCCACCTGATGATGGCCGATACTACCAAAAGCAGAAAGTACGAGAACACGATGAAACGAATAATTCTTACAGGCGCTGCGCTCTTTGCAGCGGGGTGCAACTGCGGTCACCCGGACAACACAGCGAACGACATGTCCACGACGAGCTACGCCCAGCGCGGCACTCCCGCGCGGGAAGTGGCGGCGGATCCGCTGATCGAATTTGTCGGGCCCCGCGGCGCGGAGGGCGCGACAGGTATCCAAGGTCAGCAGGGACCTGTGGGGCAGATCGGCCCAGATGGCTACGCCGTGGCCGGTGCCCAGGGCGCCGTCGGTCCCACCGGACCCGTCGGAGACCGAGGTCCCGCCGGCGCGCAAGGGCCGGCTGGCGGGCTGGTTGTCGGTCCGACCGGAGCAACGGGAGCCACTGGCCCCGCCGGTGCGCCAGGCGCGATCGGGCAGACGGGTGTTCGCGGCGCCAGTGCCGATGGACACGCCGGCGCCGCCGGAGTCGCCGGACAGCAAGGCCCAGTCGGACCGACCGGCCCGACGGGCGCACGAGGACCCGATCTCGTTGGACCCGCAGGCCGTGCCGGCCAGATCGGCGCCTCCGGCGAGCAGGGTGAGGCAGGACAAGTCGGCGCCCAGGGACGAACCACAGCCGGCACCGCTGGGCAGGCTGGCGCATCCGGCGCGGTAGGCGCTCCAGGCCCCATCGGTCCCACAGGACCCCAAGGACCCGTTGGCGTCGTCGAGCGCTGGACCTCCTATCGGAACTTCCAATTCAATGCCGACAGTTCCGTCATTCGAGATGCCGACCGAAGCATGACCGCCGAAATCGCGTCCTACCTGCGGAGCAACCCTTCTCTTCAGGTCGGAATCGATGCCTCGACTAACCCGCGCGCTACGTCGCCTCGGGACATCGAGTTGAGCAGCAACCGTGCCGCTGCAGTTCGCAGCGCGCTCATTCAGTCGGGCGTGCCCGCGGATCGAATCAGCATCGATTCGTACGGCGACATCGGCCTCCGGCAGGACGGTCGCGTTGAATTGCTTCTCAAGACAGATCCGCAGGCGCGGGAATGGACCGCCCGGACCGAGCCGCTGCGAACGGATGAGCAGGTGCGGGAACAACCAGCCCGCGACTGGGATTCGCAGGCGATCATGGACGATCGCATGACCCTGTTCCGGGAGTTCTGGTTCGAAGAAGGCCAGACCGCCATTCATCGCGCCGACGCGGGCCGGGTGAGTGAGATCGCCGAAACCGCTCTACGACATCCGCAGATTCAAATCGGCATCGACAACGGCCTGGCTCTGGGACGAGACGACCAACGCCAGGCGGATCTGTCTCGCCGTCGGGGCGAATCGATCCGGGCTGCACTGGTCACTGCAGGTGTTCCCGATGCGAGCATCCGATCCGGGGATTTCAGCAATGCGGCGCTCCGTCGCAACGGCCGGGTCGACGTCTTCGTGCACAGCGACGTGCCCATTGACTCTGAGATGGCTCCCATCAATGCCGACACGGTGGTGGATTCCTGGATGCACTGCCGCGACTTCTGGTTCGACTCCGGGAAAAGCGTCATTCATCCGGCCGATGCGAGCAAGATCACTCACATCGCTGAGGCCATGAAGCAGAATCAGTCCCTGCAGGCCGGGATTGACGCTTCCGTCCCATCCGGCAACGCCGGAGAAGCCAATGCCGCGCTGGTGACGCGCCGAGGCGCCGCCGTTCGCACGGCCCTCATCGCCGCGGGCGTTCCCGCCTCGAGAATCACGATCGGAACGTTTGGCGACACTCTGATGCGACGCGATGGCAAGGTTGAAGTCCTGCTCATCACAGACCAGTACGCGCAGCGGCCATGATTCCGTAGCGATCCCAAGGTCTGTTCTTTCGATACGGCTCCCCCGCCTGACTTCATGCGGGGGAGCCGACCTTTAAATACGGCGGTTCAGTACGGTTTGGGCGGGGTCGTTTTCCTGATCGCGACATTTGTGGGCCGGGACTCAATTCCACACTGGACATCGCAGCCCTATGAGGTATACTCCTATGGTAGAAGTAGGCGAGCAACATTGCCGCCTCCAGTCGTCGGATGACTAAGCGAATGGCAGGTTGAGCGAGCAACCGGCCAGTCGAAAAGTAGACCGACTCAGTTCCGCACTTCATGTGCTGCACTGAGTCGGTTTTTGTTTTTGGCACCAGCGGCGATTGAGACAACAACGAGTAGGACAGGAGAGACGCGAGGTGAGCAACTTGATACGCGGCAGTCGAAGGGGAACCCGATGGCGAGATCTGCTCGCTCCAGTCCAACGTGCGGCCGGTATTTCACATACGGCGATGAGGCGATCAGCAAATCAAACGAGGGGGCATCCAGAAGCATCATGGCAACCATCTTTCAAGATCAGTCACTCCGCGAACTCATTGGGCTAGGAAAACCGCGAGTGGCCACTTCAATCTTCGGTCTCGTCTCGTCTGTTCAGATTGCCAATGAGGTTGTCGCTCGGCTCAAGGAGGGAGGCTTCATCGACAACGACGTCTCTGTGCTTCTCCATGGAAATGGACATGGCGGTCGTAACTTCGCAGACGAAGCCAACGCCGGCGCCTTCCAACACGCCGCGATCGACGCCGGCGCCATCGTAGATGTGGGCGAGACGCTGGGCTTGCTCGCCGACATCGATCTGCTGGTCATTCCCCGTCTTGGCGCGTTCATCGCCGCCGGACCGACCATGACGTCGCTGCGGGCCATTGCCTTCGGAGCCGCCGACAGCATCAGCAGCGCCCTGGTCAACCTGGGCCTTTCCGAGCTCCAGTCCGATCGCTACGACGCGGCAATCAGAAGTGGAAGCGTCCTCGTAGCGGCCCACGCCAGGATGCCCCGGCATGTTGCGCTCGCAAAGCAAGTCTTCGCGACGGCAAGTGCGACCGATGTTTGCATTGTTCCGGAGTGTCCCGCATCCGCTCCCAGAGACTCACCCCCGCGCCAGGAAATTCGTACGACCAGACGGCATCGAATCGCCGTCAGTGATCGCGCGAACTTCTGAATGGCCGGGGCCAGCATCCCCCCCTCGTTGGGCGTTCCTGGAAACAGGAACGTCTGACTTCAAACTTACCAAGGCGCCGCTCGTTGATATCACGTGACAGGGGAAACTAAATGGTTCACAATTACCAGATATCTGAAGTACCGTCCGATCCGAGCGAAGTGCTCAACGGCCGGCGTCCGCGCGCCGATGCGCGTCTGATCAACGACTTGTTTGAATCCACCCAGCATTGCGAGTCGGCAGGCAAGCAGGAAGCTGGCGAGGTTTCGGATTTCGATCCCCTCGCCAATTCGAAGCCTGTGGCGGCGTCAGCCGCCGGCGCCTTGCCCGCTTCTGTCACGACGGGCAAGGCGCTCGCCTCGCGGTGCAACGATTCGGGCCGAACGGGCCATAGCTCTGCTCGGCTGACGCATTGATTGGGAGAAGGGCTGGCGCCGGCCGTGCGGAGGGGCACGGCCGGCGCCAGTGAGAAGGAATCCAGGCCTCTGTTTGAAAGGAAACTGTCATGGGACTCATCATACTGATCGTCGTCGTGCTTCTGCTGGTGGGCGTGTTGCCCGTCTGGGGCCACAGTCGGAGTTGGGGCTACTTCCCGAGCGGGGGTCTGGGACTGCTCCTGCTGATTCTGTTGATCCTGCTGTTGATGGGTTACATCCCCAGCGGGTTCTGAGCCTTGGGGCGCTCGACGTAAGAGTGGTCTGCTGTTTAACTCTATTCGCGGACCCTCGCGCCGTGACACTCCGGCGACATATAAGGGAGGGATGTGATGCACGTGCATTCTAAGATGCTGGCTACCGCCACGCAGCCGACGACCACGCATGAGGCGGCGATGTCCGCCATCCACACGTATCGGCAGATTGCGGAGATCCTCGAGGCCCAAAGCGGCACGCCGATCACTCCGAAGCGCGTTCGGCAGATCTGTCGCGCTGCAGAAATGAAGATTGTCGGCGCGCTCGTGGACGAACTGTTCCAGCAAGAGTGCGCCGCAAAGCTCGCCCAGAGGGAGGCTTTGCCCAGTGCGGCTTCAGACGCAAGGGCACTCTGCAAGTTCGGGGAGCGCAAAGCGGTGCTTGCCCTCTTTGCTCATGCGCCCATTCGCACCCGTACGGAGCTGGGTTCTGCACGCGCCCACCGCACGCACTGGCGCCGCTCGGGAGCAGATGCATGACGCGTGCTGGCACGGCGACGTACAAGCCGCGCTTTGAGCGTCCTGGCCCTGGAGAAAGGAGCTTATTGTGAGTACTCAACGAATCGTCGGCATCATTCTGCTGGTGGCGGGCATTGTGCTCTTTGTGATCGGAGTCAATGCCTCAGACTCATTTGCTGACCGGTGGAGCAATTTCTTTACCGGTCACTTCACCGACGCCACAGTGTGGTACATGGTTGGCGGCGCGGCGGCGGCCATTACAGGTCTGGTTTTGGTGGGGATGGGTGGTCGCCTGGGAACACGATAAGGCGCTTTTACGCACGCAGCGCAATCGGCGACACAGGACACAGTGGGCCGCTGCACGTGCACTTTGGTCTTGCTCTCGCTGGCCCAGCCGGTCCAATGGCCTCGGGCTGATACCCGCCAGAGCTCTACTACGAAAGGATGCTCATCATGAAGCGCTCGCTTGTTACACTGACATATGTATTGATTGCCCTCATGGGTTTACCTCTCGTTGGCGGGTGTGCCACCGCACCCAAGACCACGGAAGGCAAGGCGGACATCGTAAGCGACGCGAACGTCGCTGTGGCCAAGGCGAGGAAGTCCGATCCCAGCCTGGCGACCACGCTGAACTCGGCGGCGGGCTATGCAGTATTCCCGGCAGTCGGCAAGGGCGCCGTGGGGGTCGGCGGCGCCTACGGCAAGGGAGTTCTCTACGAAGGGGGCTATCCCGTCGGGTACTGCGACCTCTCGCAAGCCTCGATCGGATTCCAACTTGGCGGACAGTCCTATACCGAGATCATCGTCTTTCAGACTCGCGACGCCGTGACCAGCTTTAAGGAAGGCCACTTCCGCTTCGATGCACAAGCCACTGCGGTGGCTCTCAAGTCCGGGGCCGGGGCCAATGCCCAATACAAAGACGGCGTTGCCGTCTTTACGATGGATGAGGCGGGTCTGATGTACGAAGCCTCGATCGGAGGACAGAAGTTCAGTTACCAACCCATGTAGTGCAGACGCTGACACAATCGACACGTCGTCCGTCCACGGCCGTGGCCGGCTTTGATACCGTCGCAACGCAGTGCGTCCGGCATGATGCTCCGTGGCATCAGTGGCGCGCGGTGTTGCGCCGCAGACACGGTATCCAGATTACTCGTGCGGTGTGTGAGGCGCGCGCTGTCATCGAGAATCGGACGTTCGCTTGCCGGAACCTCGCCTCTTTTCGCGGCCTTTCCCGTTGGTTCAGCAAGACTGCTGGGGTCTCGCCAATTGCCGCGGCGCTCTTGTCACCGCTTGCTTATCTGAATCGACGGTCTTTACTATGCGCACACGCACTACAGCGTTTCTCAGCACCTTTCCACCACGGCTCTGCGGGATTGCAACGTTTACGAGCGATCTCTCGCGAGCCGTCGCCCGCGCCAACCCGAGTGTCGGAACCGCAATCCTGGCGATGACCGATCCGGCAGCTCCTCAGACGTACCCGGAGTGCGTGCGGTGCGAAATCCGACGCGGCGTTAAAGGCGATTACGCGAGCGCGGCGGCATTTGTGAACTACAGCAACATCCAGCTGGTGTCGATTCAGCATGAGTACGGCATCTTTGGAGGTGACGACGGCGTTCATATTCTTGACTTTCTCTCACGCATCCGGGTCCCGGCGATCGCGACGCTTCACACAGTACTGAAGTCGCCATCCAACATGCAGCGGGGCATCGTCGAAGAGATCGCCCGGCGCTGCGGGCGACTCGTCGTCATGAGCCAATTGGGTGCGCGCCTGCTCACCCAGTCGTACGATGTACCCGCCGACAAGGTGGCGGTGATTCCGCATGGCATTCCAGATCTCCCTCGCGATGATACGGAAGGGCACAAAGAGCACGTCGGTGCTGCCGGCCGGCGCCTTCTGCTCACGTTTGGCCTGCTCAGCCCGAACAAGGGCGTCGAAACGGTCATCCGGGCTCTGCCGCGGTTGGTGGAACGCTTTCCAAACCTGCTCTACTTTGTGGTTGGCGCCACACATCCAGAGATCAAGCGGCGTCAGGGTGAGGAATACCGGCACGCACTGGAACGTGAGGCCCACGCGCTCGGCGTGGCTGAGCACGTCGTGTTTCGAAATCAGTTCGTGAGCCTGGAAGAACTCTGCGGGTACCTGCAGGCCGCCGACATCTACATCGCCTCGTACCGGAACGAAGCCCAGATCACCAGCGGTGCGCTAGCGTATGCGATGGGCGCTGGCGCTGCAGTTGTTTGCACGCCGTTCTGGCATGCCCAGGAATTGCTGGCCGAGGGCCGCGGCCGCCTCTTTCCGTTTGACGATTCGATCGCGCTTGCCCAGACAGTCGACGCACTGCTTTCGAACGATTCGGATTTGAGAAGCCTGAGGGAAGCAGCATATGACTACACGCGCTCGATGATCTGGTCGCGCGTGGGCGAGGCGTATGCGACACTGGGCGAGCAGGTGCTGCGCGATACCGCTCTGCCGTCGCTGAATCACCTCGATTCAGTTGCGATGCGCGACTCCAGTCTACCCGAGCCTTGCCTCGACCACTTGCTGCGGCTGACGGATGACACTGGAATCATCCAGCACGCAACGTTCTCGATTCCCGCCAGGCGCACTGGTTATTGTGTCGACGACAATGCCCGGGCATTGCTCGTTGCCCTGCTTGCCCATCGCGTAACAGGATCACCAGCTGCCAAGCGACTGATTCCTGTCTACCTGGGGTTTCTGCACTACTGCCAGCGCGAGGACGGTGGATTCCACAACTTTGTCGATTACAACCGTGTGGTCGAATCCGAGGTCGGCTCGCAAGACTGCATCGGACGCGCTTTGTGGGCGCTCGGCGCGGCGGTACTCATGGCGCCCGACGATGGCGCTCGACGGCTGGCTCACGAGATGTTTGACCGAGGCGTCACACCGGTGCCGGGCTTCGGGCCCCGCGGGCAGGCGCTGGCCATCATGGGATTGGATGCGATTCTCCGCGTCGAGCCCGAGAATGGACATGTCCGCACCATGCTCGATTCCCTCGCGGACAAGTTGTGTCAACGTTATCAGCAAGAGGCCGATGATGACTGGAAGTGGTTCGAGCCGAAGCTGACCTACGACAACGCCATCATTCCCCTGGCGCTCTTCACCACGTTTCGCGTTTCCGGCAAGCACGAGCACCTCGAAGTGGCGACCGAGTCACTTGGCTTTCTGGACGAAGTCTGCTTTGCAGGTGAACACCTGACGCTCGTCGGCAATCGAGGGTGGCATTCGCGGAGCGGAAGCGAGCAGGCGCCGGAAGCCGATGAGCAGCCCATCGACGCCGCGGCATTTGTACTGGCCTTCGGCGGCGCGTATCTGGCCACGGGCGAACGACGCTACTTGCGGCGAATGCACCAGTCGTTTGACTGGTTCCTCGGGGCCAACCGACTTGGCATCCGGCTGTATGACTTTTCGACCGGCGGTTGCCGTGACGGCCTTGGCACGCACGAAGCGAGTCAGAATCAGGGTGCAGAGAGTACGGTGTCGTATCTCATGGCGCTTCTGACCATGCTCGACATCGGAGGGCCGGGTGGACTCGACCCCGAAGGGGCAGGCGAAGCGGCCGAGTCTGCCAGACTCGAGTCCATCGAGAATCAGAACGGTTCGGTCGAGGTCAGACGCCGCAGGCGAGCAAACGCCTCGGCGCACGGATGATGGGCAAAGCGAAGCCAGACATTCTCCATCAGGACCATCGCACCGAAGGCGCCGGTCACAACAGCATACCCGGGCGGCACCCATAATGACCCAACACCTCGAAGTGACCAGGACCAGCCACAGGCTTTTGCCGGATCCGCGCCGAGTCATCGCCAAACCTCACCTGCCCGGTGAGGAGGTGTACGCTTCGGGCGGCCGGTCGCGCGTCAAAGTCGTATTGGATCGGATTATGGCGATTCCCGAAACGGAAGTTGCAGGACTTCTGGGCGCGGTACTTAGTGGATTTGGATACCGCCATCGCGATATTGCGCAGACATTGGCTCAGCATTTCGATCTGGTGTCCCATCATCTCGAGTCGGACGTAGCGCTTTCCGCTGACCGGCGCCTGCTCATCGGGGCGTATTTCACGCTGGAGTATTCGATCGAGGCGGCGGCGCTGTTCAATCCCTCCATGGTGCCGGCTCCCGATCAAAGCGGCCTTGTTCCAGGTCATCAGCGGTTCATCATGAGCGTGCGCGCGGTCGGCGAGGGCCACATTTCATCGATTGGATTCCGCACCGGCGTGATCGACGATCGCTGCAACCTGACTTTTGATCAGGTCAGCAACTACGCGATTACCGGTCGGCGCGAAAGGCCGCTCTATGACAAGCACCTGTTCAGTGCCAAACTCGTGGAGCTGGGGGCGCGCGATGAGGTTTCGGCGATCGTTCTTGGTCATCTGCCGGATCCATTTTCGTTTGATGAATTGGAGCGTGGCCTGAAGTTGCTCGACAACACACGGCTGGCTCCACCGCCGGTCATGTCTCAAACGAGCAAGATCATCCACCTGCTTGCGTCGTCAAACTACCTGGCGCTCTATCCGCCCGAGTCGCCGTTGTCCGAGCGCGTCCTGTTTCCCGCCGGGCCCAAAGAATCCCAAGGGATGGAGGACGCCAGGTTTGTGCGATTCGTGGACGACAGCGGGTCGATCCGCTACTACGCAACCTACACCGCGTTTGACGGGCTGGAGGTCCTGCCGCAGCTCATTGAGACATCGGACTTTGTCTCATTCCGCGTCTCTACACTCAACGGCGCTTATGCTCGCAACAAGGGAATGGCTCTTTTTCCGCGCCGCATCGACGGCAAATACGTGATGCTCGCGCGGTCAGACCGCGAGAATAACTACTTGATGCGCTCCAATAACGTACGATTCTGGAACGAAACGCAGGTACTTCAGGCGCCAACGCGACCGTGGGAGCTGATCCAGATCGGGAACTGCGGCTCGCCAATTGAGACGGAAGCCGGCTGGCTGGCGCTCACGCATGGCGTAGGTCCGATGCGACGATACGCCATCGGCGCGAGTCTTCTCGATCTGAAGGACCCCAGTCGTGTCATTGCCCATCTGCCGAACCCGATCATGGTTCCCACTGAAGACGAACGCGATGGGTACGTGCCAAACGTCCTGTACTCCTGCGGCAGCATGGTGCATCGTGATCATCTCGTCCTGCCTTACGGCTTCTCCGACGCGGGAATCCGTGTCGCACTGATTGAAATGCCGGCACTGCTCAATCTCTTGCTCGAGCACGGCCGCAACGAATGAAGTACGGACGTCGGCCGACAAGGGCCCGCTTGTCAACCAAGACATGAAGACCGAACGCCCTGTGGCCGTGTTCGACTGGCCCTGCAGCGCTTGGCGGCTGCTTGATGTCAACCAGAGCAGCGCCGCGATGCCGGCCAGTGCAGAGGCTCGGCAGGGCGCCTGGGCGTCCGGTCCGGCACCGATTGTTGGTCGGCAGTCAGTGCGCCCGAGAGTCGCACCGACGCCGCGCGGATGAGACCGTCGCTGCGCAGCAACTTGCGGATGGCGAGCATCGCTACGGAGTCGCTCCCCAGTGCGCGTTGCGGCTCGAACGCTGTCGCGCCCCCACTATTCGGGTCCCATGTCCATTTGATGGGAGTTGGGAAACCTCGCCCTGGCCGGTTGCAAACGCAGCCGGCCCTGTGGTTTTCTGGAGACGCCGCCGAGAAACCTCGACGACGTTTGCGTTTGCAGGCCATTGTTTGGCAAGCGACTTGGAGAAGGCGTCGATGTCGGGCTGTGTCTTTGCCCGCGCCGAGGTCATAACCGATGGGCGCAGCCCGGGTCGCCAAAAGCGCCGATTCGGGCCAAAAGTCTCTGCAAGTCTCTGTTTCGCAGGGTACTGGATTCCGTTGTCGCAAGGTGTCAGGGCGCGCCAGATTCAGCACTTTGAGTTCAAGTGCGATGTCGCTACTTCGTGATCATCTTGGCGAGCCTTCGCGCCTCACTGTGGTGAACCGGCCCCGCGCACCAGTCCCACGAGCGTGCCGATGAGGTCGCACGTTGTCGGTGTCCAAGCCGCCAGCGCCATGTGAACGCGCGCGGCAGCGGGGCGAGGGACTTGACGGGCAACACCTACCGCACGCCCGGCGAGTTCTGCGGATAGTTCTTGTCGGCGTGACAGCCGTTGCACGTCGCGGGGCTGTCGGCGCGGCTGCCGGTGTGGCAGCGCGAGCATTCGAGCAGCGCGTGGCTGCCCTGCAGCGGCACGCCGGTGATGCGATGATCGAAGTTGGCCGGGCTGAGATCGCCGTGGCAGGCACGGCAACTGGTCGAGGGCGTCAGGAACGCCTCGACGCGCCCGTGGCATGAGACACACGCAACGCCGGTGTGCTGCGGCTCGAGACTCCAGCCGGTGGAGGCGGAATGCTCGAACGCCGGCCGGGCGGAGTCGGCGTGGCAGAAGTTGCAGTCGTTGGTCGCGTGGCACGCCTGGCAGGAGGTCATTTCGCCGGCCGCCTGGCTCGCGGGCGCCTGTCCATCGTGGCAGCCGGCGCACGAGCCGCCCTGGTGGCAGTCCACGCACTTGAGCCCGTAGGCCTGGGCATGGCCGTCGTGGGAGAAGCTCACCAGCGAGCCTGACGGGCTGCTCGTCTGATAGATGTACGAACCGCTGGGCTGCACGCGTGGGTGCGGCGTCATGAGGATGTCGGTGGGATCGATGACATGCGCCACGTCGGTGCGCGGCGACTGCTCGCGATGGCAGTAGCCGCAGCCGTTCTCATGGCTCCAGTCGCGGTGGCAGCCGAGGCACTGGCGGTGGTAGGCGCCTTTGAGGCTCGGCTGCGTCAGCGTGCCGCCACCGCGCAGCGGCGAGTGGCATTCGCGGCAGGCGGCGACCTGCCCATCGGCCGCGGAGTTGTGATGGCAGTTCGAGCAGCCGCCGTTGAGCTGCGACATGTCGGCGTGGACGCGATGGTCGAAGAGCACCGGGCTGTAGTGCTCGGCGAGTTGGGCGATGACGACCACGTCGGGAACGCCGCCCCGGGGCGACGCGGCCGGCCGTGGGGCAACGTCATGCGCGAACGCGACGGGCTGGTGCGAGTCGGCCGGCGGCCGGCCGGCTTCGTCGTGGCAGTTGCGGCATCCAGGCAGCGGCGCATCTTGCCAGTGGTGCATCGACGGGGTGATCCGGTCGGCCCCGAGAAGCAGCGCGAGACCGGAAACGAACGTGAGCATGACAGCGGATGTAAGGATGCGTTTCATGCCCGCACCTCCTCGAGGCGCTCGATGACCGGGAAGTTCAGCACGATGAAGCGGTAGATGAGCACGATCATGGCGATGAACCCGGCCGTGACGGCAAACTCGGCGGGGGCCGGGAAGTACGGCCGGGTCTCGATCGTGGGCGTGTAGGCGAGCAGGAAGACGTCGAGGCGATTCATGACGACGCCTGCGATCACCAGCGATGCCGCGGCAAACAAGCCGCGCGCCGAGTGACGCCAGCGGTCGACCATGAGAATGATGAACGGCGCCACCACACCGAGGCCGAATTCGATAATGAAGAGCACGCTCGCGCGCGAACCATCGAGCAGGTGGAAGCCGGCGCCGCGATTGAGCAGGTCGATGACCTTGGCGATGGTGTAGATGCCCAGAAGGATGGGGATGAACCGCGCCAGCCGCGCCAGCAGGTCCGTTTCGGGTTTGAAGCGCAGCGAATTTGAGGCGAGCAGCGACTCGAAGATCACCATGGAGAATCCCACGGCAAAGGCCGAGAGCAGGAAGAACATCGGCAGCATCGGCGTCTGCCAGAGCGGGTGGAGTTTGGCGCCGGAAATCACCATCAGCGTGCCCAGCGATGACTGATGCATGCATGACAGCACGACGCCGAGGATGATGAACACGCTCATGACGCGGCCCAGCGCGGCGTCGAGCGCGCGGAGCAACCGGTCGATGGGGCCGTTGAGCACGCGCAGCGCGCCCGGCAGGCGCACGCGCCCGATGAAGCGCTCGCACACGATGGGCAGAAACTCAATGTAGAGCACGGTGACATAGGTCATGACGCAGATGGCCACTTCGAAGAGCACGGAGTTGCCCTGCCACATCCAGGGAAGCATGACGTGCCACATGGCCCAGAAGCGGCCGAGGTCGGTCATCACGCCCAGGGCGACAAACGTGTAGCCGATCATGGCCGTAAGCAGCGCGGGGCGCACGAGGGGATGGAATTCCTCGCGGTTGGTGAGATGCGCGACGAAGGCGGTCGTGAATCCGCCGGCGGCCAGCGCGACGCCGCACGCGACGTCGATGGCGATCCAGATGCCCCACGGATAGCCGTTGTCGAGATTGGTCACGCGGCCCAGGCCGAAGATGAACCGGGCGAGCAGTGCGGCCGCGCCGATCAGAGCGATGGCGACGACGACCCACACGCCGGGCGTGAAGAAGCGCGGCCGGGACGCGTCGATGGAGTGCTGGCGAGTCATGGCGTCACCTTTTCGGTTTGCACCGCATGCGTGTGTGCGGCCCTGGCGTGCGACAGTTTGCCGATGGCGCCGAGCAGGCCGAAGAGCATGATGGGTGCGGCGAAGCCTTTAAAGATGCCGTGTTGAATGGTCTCGGTGAGTTGGGCGGGGCTGTCGGGTCCGAGTTCCGGGAAGCCGAGTTCGGTAAACGGCCGATCGGCAAGATAGAGCCACGATGTCCCGCCGCCTTCGTGCTCGCCGTAGACGTGATTGACGTAGCGATCGGGATTGCAGTCGATGCGTTCGTGGGCGAGTTTGAGGAGTTCATCGCGCCGGCCGTAGGTGAGCGCTTCGACGGGGCACATCGCCACGCACGCGGGCAGTTCGCCGCGGCTGGTGCGCGACTGGCAGAGCTGGCACTTCTTGACCTGCGGTGTGAGCGCTTTCTCGTACTCGTATGCGGCGAACTGGTAGGGACACGCGACCATGCAGTAGCGGCATCCAATGCACCGGCTCGCGTCGTAGATGACCGACCCCGCTGCGGTCTTGCGCATGGCGCCGACGAGGCACGCCGAGACGCACGCCGGATGCTCGCAGTGCATGCACTGGGTCTTGATGAAAGTCGGCGCCGCGCCATCGCGGCCGGGCACGCGGTTGACGACGGTCAGGTGGATCGACGTCGGTCGCCGGCGGGAGTCAAAGACGCTCTGATCGTCGCAGTCGCTCAGTTCGCCGTGAGGCAGCTCGTTGGCGTTGTTGCACGCCCATTCGCAGCGGCGGCAGCCGACGCAGACGGTGAGATCGACGAGCACGCCCTTTCGATCGGCGTCGAGCGTTTGCTTCTCTGAGGCGCGGGCAGCGCTGGCCGTGGCCAGGCCGGCGGCGCACACGCCGGAGATCTTGACGAAGTCGCGCCGGCTCAGCGCTTCGCGCGCGAAAGTTGCATTGCGGACGGACGCTTTCACGTGGCCGCGCGCCTCGATGTCACTGCGACTCGCTTTGTTGGCTGGCAGCGCGAACATGGAACGTGCCTCCTTCGGCGAGCGGCGCGTCATCGCGCCGCTGATTGCAGCACATCAGTTGGTCACTTGCCACGGCCGCAGCGACGCCGCCCGGCGCTGTTTGAACATGTGTGAGAGTCGCTCCCAGGCGGCGGTGTCGATGCAGCGATGCAGTCTCCCTCCGGCCGGCGGCTGCGGCCCGGCCGAGTCAATCGCCCGATCGACCTCGCTGCGGAACCAGGCGCGGGCCCGCGGCGGCGGCAGAAGCGCGCGGCGGTCATGATCTTCACTTTCGGGCTTCACTCGCACCGCCCAGCCTTCGCTGAACGGCAGTTCGTTCATCAGTTCGGGATAGAGCGCGAGCACCTGGTTGGACGCGCAGACCGATCCCGACAGCGGCGAGAGGACATCCACGCTCCGTTCGCCGCGGCTGACTCGAAACAGCGCCTCGCCCTGCTCGACGTGCGTGCCGGTGGCGGGCAGTTCAACGGCCTCGACCGGACCGATCAGTGAAAGGAGCAGATCATCCGCGCCGACGGTTACCGCTTTCGTTCCCCACCGGGCCCAGCTGTGGGCGGGATAGAGCAGCACATCGCGAGCCAGTCTGAGGCCGCGATGGCGGTACTCGATCTCCGCTTCGATCTTGAACCACTCTCTGAAGCGCGCGCTGATGGGGTAGATCAAGACGCACAACGCCGCAGCGAGGATGATGGCCAGCAGCACCGCCCCGCGCAGGGCGATGCCCAGCAGCGCGAGGATCGGCAACGCCGCCACCGCCAGCAGGCAAATCCCGCCGTCCACTGCGATCTCTTTGAGCACTGATCTGTTCATGATGCTTTCCATGGCGACCTCCAATCGAGGAGCCGGCAGCCGGCTACCCAAACGTTGTCATGCAACCGGCGAGCCACGCGGCAGAGATTCTGTGAACCGATGCAATCGCTTGAATTCGAGGCTTTCAGGCTCTGGTTGCACACGGCGGACGATGAAGCGCTGCGAGGGCGCTGATGAATTCTGCAACACCGGTCTTGAGTAATTCAGCGCGCTCAATGGATGAATTCCGCGAGCACGTGCATGAACCGCTCGCCGTCCATGAGGGAGCGGAGATCGGTCCCAGCGCAACCGTTTGAGTCCAAGCCGGCCGGCGGGGTCGATCCGAGAAGCAGTTCCTGGCCCACGCGCCGAATGAAGCGCCGAAGATCCAGCCGTTCCTGCTGCTCCGCGCTGCTCGGCGAATCCGGCTCGGGCAGGTCGCTGTCATCCAGTGGCCAGAGTTCGGCAATCCAGCCGTCGTCGTACGGATCGGCGATCAGCAGTGATGGATCCATCGTCAGTGCATCATTCCAGCGGGCCAGGTGCCCCGCGATCGGGCTGGCCAGTACCAGGCCGCCGCTCTTGGACACGATCTCGCATACCGGCTGACATCGAGGGATGAAGCGAGGCGGAGCGAGGCAGCGCACGCCGGTGGGCGTGGGCAGCAGCGAAGCGGCAAAGCGATCGATGCCCAGGCGGACGACGCCACCCCCCGCCAACCGCTTCAGCCAGGTGTGACCGGCACAATGGACTCGGTCGCGCGGCGCGCAACCGTGCTCCGACGTGCGCAAGGACAAATCGGCTCGCTCGAAGGTGGGAGCGACCGGAGCGCCGCGCAGCGCGGCATCAAGCGGGCAATGCTCGCAGTCGAAGTTGCGATCGCAGAGTTTGTAAGTCAGTAATCCGGCGTCCATCCACACGCAGGTAGATGCAGCAGTGCGATCCTGGATGAGTTGCGTGAGCACGGGGCGGTCCCCCTGCCTGTTGCCGGGCCGGCTCGCCATGTGCGGCAGGTTGCTTTCCCTGCTGGCGCTGCGGCGCTGAGGCTGTCTCCGCCAGGCTTCGTGCAGATTCGGTGCCACGGGTACTGAGGGCCGACGAATCCACCCAAAGCCGCCCGGGCCGGCCGAAACGCCCTACTGCCGCTCTAGCGGAATCACCTCAATCCACCTTCGGGCGCTGAGAATCTCAACGCATTGTGGGGTTCCTGAGCGCGCCTTTAGGCGGTTTGGAGTTGACTTTCAGTTAGAGTTGTTTAGCGGGCCGCTGTGCCTGCCTGCTCGGAAGGACGACCGTATGAGGAGGCGCATTTCCGCTCTGCTCGGGTCGCTCGAGGTCAGACTGCTGGCGCCGCTGTCGATCGCCGTTGGTCTCATCCTTGCGCTGCATGCGATTCTGAGTTTCCAGGCGACCAAGGAGCACTTTCTCAACCTCGTGCACGACGAGGTCGTCCGCTCGAGCGATCTCATCAAGCGCGCCACGCACGACGGCATGCTGCTCAATCGCCTCGACCAGGTGCAGGCCAACATTGAGCGGCTGGCGCAGGCGCCCGAGGTGGCGGCCATCCGCGTGTACGACAAGGCGGGCGTCATCGTCCTTTCCGCGCGGCCGGCCGAGTCGGGCCGGGCGATCGCGCTCGACTCGGACACGTGCCAGAGCTGTCATGGCAATGGCGTGACGCGCGACGACGCCGTGCTGGCGCGGAGCAGCCTCGCGCAGGAGCCCGGCGGGCCGGAGGTGCTGCGGCACCTGATCGTCATCGAGAATGAGCCCGCCTGCTCCGCGGCCGAGTGCCACTTTCACCCACCCGACCGCCGCGTGCTGGGCGTGCTGGACGTCGAGATGTCCATGGCGCCAATCGAGGCGGCGATCCGCACTTCGAGGCGCCAGTTGCTCACGACCACCATCGGCCTGATACTCATCAGCGGACTGGTGGCGGCGCTGTTCGTACGCCGGGTGATTCATCGTCCGACGCAGCAGCTGTACGAAGGCACGCAGCGCATCGCGGCCGGTGATCTTGAAACGCACATCGACATCGCCGGCGAACACGAACTGGCGCGCCTTGCGGACGCGTTCAACCGCATGGTGACGGAACTGCGCCACGCGCGTGAGCAGGTGACCGAATGGTCCGAGACGCTTGAACAGCGCGTGCAGGAGAAGACTGCGGAACTCAAGGGCGCCCAGCGGCAGGTGCTGCACATGGAGAAAATGGCGTCGCTGGGCAAACTCTCGGCAACGGTCGCGCACGAACTCAACAACCCGCTCGGCGGGATCCTGACGTACGCGAGGCTCATCAAGCGCGAACTGGCGGACCTGTCCATTGAACCCGCGATGCGCGCCGAACTCGATCGCTATCTGAGCGTCGTGGACAAGGAGTGCAGCCGATGCGGCGCCATCGTGCACAACCTGCTCACTTTCGCACGGCGAACGGGCGCGGAGATGGCGCGCATAAACATCAACGAAGTCGTCGAGCGCAGCCTGATGCTCATTCGCCATCACCTGGAGATCCGCAACGTGAAGCTGACCACCGAGTTGCTCCACGGCGATGCGATGATGGTGGCCGACCCGGGCCAGATCGAGCAGGCGCTCGTGGCGCTGCTCGTCAATGCGGTCGAGGCGATGCACGATCCGGCCTCGGAGCACAATCTTCTGAGTGTGCAGCTGCGCGGTGATGCGGAATCCATCGAGATCCAGATCCGCGACACGGGTACGGGCATTCCGCCCGAGGTCCTGCCTCACATCTTCGAGCCGTTCTTTTCGACCAAGGGGACAGCCGAGGGCGGGGTGGGGCTGGGTCTTGCCGTCGTCTACGGCATCGTCAATCGGCACGGCGGGCAGATTGACGTTTCTTCGGTGCCGGGCGAGGGCACCGCGTTTCACATCCGCCTGCCTCGCGCGCCGGGCAGATCTCCCGCAGACGCACCGGACGCGTGCGAGCCGCGTGATGAGGCAGGATCGATGACCGTGCGAAGGTAAGCGCGCCAGAGAGGATGCAGCACACATGTCAGCAGAGAAGCAGAAAATCCTCGTGGTGGACGACGAGTTTTCGATCCGCGATTCACTGCAGAGCTGGTTCCGCAAGGATGGCTATGAGGTCCGGGCGGTGGAGAATGCCGCGTTGGCGCTCGATGCGCTGCGCGGCGGTCCTGTCGATGTCGCCGTGGTTGATATCAAGATGCCCGGCATGGACGGCATGGAACTGCAACGCCGCATTCACGAGTGCAGCCCGAAGACGGCGGTGATCATGATCACCGCGTTTGCGACCGTCGAGACGGCGGTTGGAGCGCTCAAGCAGGGCGCGTTCGACTACGTGACCAAGCCGATCGATCCGGATGAACTGAGCCATCTCGTCCGCCGCGCCATCGAGCAGCGCCGCCTCGAGGAGGAGAACCTGCACCTGCGCGAAACCATCGACGAACTGGTGGCGGTGGACACGATCGTCGGCGAGAGTCCGGCGATCCGAAGAGTGATGGAACTGGTGCAACACGTGGCGCCGACGGACGTGACGGTGCTCATCCAGGGCGAAAGCGGCACGGGCAAGGAACTCATCGCCCGCGCCATCCACGCCAACAGCCGGCGGCGCTACCTGCCGATCGTTCCGGTCAATTGCGGCGCCATCGCGGAGAACCTGCTCGAGAGCGAACTCTTCGGCCACGAGAAAGGCGCCTTTACCGGCGCCGATCGAAAGCGGCGCGGCAAGATCGAAATGGCGCACGGAGGGACGCTGTTTCTCGATGAGGTCGGCGCCATCAGCCCCAAGATGCAGGTCGAACTCCTCCGCGCTCTTGAAACCAAGGAGTTCCACCGGGTCGGCGGCATGGAGTCGATCAAGGTCGATTTCCGCGTCATCTGCGCCACCAACGAAGATCTCGAGCAGGCGGTGCGCGACGGCCGCTTCCGGGAGGACTTCTACTACCGCGTCAACGTGTTCTCGATTGAGGCGCCGCCGCTTCGCTCACGAACGTCGGACATCCCCCTGCTGGCGAACCACTTCCTGCACCGCTACGCGCAGCAGATGGACAAGCGCATTACCGAGATCAGTCCGGAGGCCATGAAACTGCTGATGGAATACGACTGGCCGGGCAACGTGCGCGAACTGTCCAACGCCATTGAGCGGGCGATGGTGGTGGGCAGTCCACCGGCGATCCGCGCGGAGGACTTCCCCCTGCGAGCCGGCCGGGGCATCGGCAGCGCCGCCAACGGCGCGGCAGCGCTCGAGGAGGTCGAGCGCCGCCACATCGCCGAAATTCTCAAGCGCACCGACTGGAACATCACGCAGGCGGCGCGGATTCTCGCGATCGATCGCGTGACCGTGTACAACAAGATCAAGAAGTACGGCCTGCGACCACAAATGGCCTGAACGACCGCCGGTGCGGCGGCCGGTTCAGCGGGCGGCTTCGAGTTCGATCGCCTTGGGGAAGAGAATGTTGTTCTCCTTGTGGACGTGCTGATGCATGTCACGTTCGAGTTGGGCCAGGCCGTCGAGCATGGCGCGGTAGGTGTTGCACGCCCACTCGGGCGGCTGGTAACCGTCGGTCGCTTCGCGCATGATGGCCAGCGCATCGCCCGCGTGCTGGTGCTCCGCCTCCATCTGACGGATCGGATTGGCGACCGAGCCGCAGTGGAACTCGCGCTGGCCATTGGGCTGCTCGAGTTGACGGATGATGGGAAAGAGAATGCGCTCTTCCTTCATCATGTGCTGTGTCAGTTCGGCGTTGAGCGCTGTGAACGCGCGGCGGACATCCGCCAGGCGCGGCTCATGCTCGCCGTGCACCCGGAAGACCTTCTCGGTCATCTGGTCGAGGCGCGGAAGTTCGACGCGGAGGTAGGCGTGGTGCGTCTGCTCGATGTGATCGGCCAGCTCGGCCAAGGCCATGGCGTCGGGATTGACCACCACGCGGTCGTGCTCGGCGGCGCGGGCGTCGGCGGAGGCGAGCAGCACGGCCACGGTGTGCGGGTCGAGTCCTTTTTTGCGGCAGGCCTCTTCGAGGGGCATTTTGCCGCCACAGCAGTAGTCGATGCCGAGGCTCTCGAAGAAGCGAGAGCGGGCGGGACGCTGCGTAACCAGTTGTCCGACAGTGGTTTGGGTGTCGATCTGGGAGGTCACTTTGGGTTCTCCTTGGCAGTTGAGGTTGAGCGGGGCGGGGCTTTGAGCCGAAGATAAAGAGATTTAGTGCATCAATGCATTGTTGACTTCAATTCGTCCGCCGTCTACTCTTGGGTGACGAAAAAGCGCCCGCAGCCGTCAAATGTGGAGGATTGGCGTGAAACTACTATCCGACGCCGCGGAGTACGGCCTGCGGGCTGCGGTCTGGCTGGCGCGGCAGCGCGGGCAGACGCGCAAGGTCCGAGAAATCGCCGAGGGGACGAAGGCGCCGCCCGGTTACCTCATTAAGGTGCTTCAGAGCCTGGCGAAGGCGGGCATTCTCTCGGCCCAGCGCGGCACGCTCGGCGGCTTCACCCTTGAGCGCGATCCGGCACAACTGACCGTCCTTGAAGTCATCAACGCTATCGACCCCGTGGAGCGCATTTCCACCTGTCCGCTTGGGTACGAGTCACACGGCACCGATCTGTGCCCGATGCATCGTCAAATTGACGAAGCCATGGCGCGCATCGAAGAGAGTTTTTCCGCGGTCACGGTTGCCGATCTGCTCACTCAGCCCAACGGATCTTCAGCGACGTGCCTGGCGCTCAGCGGCGCCGGTCGCGTCGATTTACGAATCGACAAGAACTGACGGCGCACGCCCCCCTCCTCCTCAACAGGTATTGCCATGAACGATTCAACCAAGCGAGACGACGGCGGCAACCAGATAAATCGGATATCCACATCCCTTTGGCCTCCGCAATGCGCGTGGCCCGCCGCCTGGATTGCGGTGATCGGCGTCGGCGCGGCGACCGCGGCTCTGAGCGGAGGCGCAGCGCCGACTTCAGGCTCCCCTGCGCCGCCCATCGCCTCGGTCGCGCCGGCAGGCGAACAGGCGGCGCAACCTCCCGCAACGGAAGCGCAGCAGATCTACCTCGCCAACTGCGCGACGTGCCACGGCCCGGGCGGCCAGGGCGACGGGCCCGCTTCGTATCTGCTCTTCCCCAAGCCGCGCGATTTCACCTCAGGAATCTACCGGTTCAAATCAACATTCAACGATGCGCCTCCCACAAGGACCGACCTCGAGCGCAGCATTCGCAACGGCATCGCGCGCACCGCGATGCCGGCGTTTGACAGCGTGCTCAGTGATGCGCAGATCGCGTCGCTGATCGATTACGTTCTCTCGCTGAACACGGCTCCGTGGCCGCAGGGTCCGGTCGAACCCGTGACCATTCCTCCAAAGCCTGAGTTCACTCAGGACCTGATCAAGCAGGGCCACAACGTGTTCGTTACGATGGGCTGCGCACCGTGTCACGGCGAAACCGGGCGCGGCGACGGCCCGTCGGCTCAAGGGTTAATCGATTCGAACGGCTATCCCCTGCCGCCCGCCGACTTCACCACCGGAGTCTTCAAAGCCGGTCGCACGAGCGAAGACCTCTATCGCACGATCCTCGTCGGGGTTCCCGGCACGCCGATGCCCAGTTTCGAAGCGGCGATGAACGCGGGGATCAAGGTTGAAGGTCTCGATCCATCGACGGACATGGTCTGGGCGATGGTCGCCTACCTTGAAAGTCTTATCGAGTCGCGCGAACAATCGGGCGTGCCATCGGGCGCGGTCATCGCGCCGGCTGCAACCGCGTCGACCGCCATGATGGCTGATCCTTTCGATTCCGGGTGGAGCGCCGTCGAGCCGGTCACTGCTTCACTACAACCGCTCTGGCAGCGCCGGCACGCGACGCGCTCGCTCGCAGTGCGCACGGCCAAGACGGATGATCGCATCGCTTTCTGCGTTGAATGGGCCGACTCGACCGTGGATGGACCCGAGACGCTCGACAGCGCGACGGATGCCGTCGGAATCATGTTCAGCCTCACCTCTGAGGCGCCCATGCTCACGATGGGCCAGCAGGACGGCCAGGCGCAGACGCTGGTGAACATCTGGCAGTGGAAGGCCAGCCGGCAGATGGATGCGGATGCGAATCAGCGGCGCGATATTGCGCTGAGCGAAATGGGCGATCCTGTGGACATGTACCCATTCAAGTCGGGCGATCCGGTGACCGGGCCGCTCACGGAGCACGATCCGACGTACATCACCGCGTGGGGCGCCGGCAATCCTCAGTCGGATCCGGCGCTCATGAATCGTCCGGTGCTGTGCATGAACGCGGCGGGCTTCGGCTCGACGACGATCGCGCCGCCCGACGATCAGAACGTGGATGGCGTGGGCCGCTGGCGCGATGGCGCCTGGCGCGTCGTTTTCGTGCGCGAGTTGCCGGCGCATCACGAGGGCGATGTGGACTTCGCGGCGATGCAGCGCGTGCCCATCGCATTTGCGGCGTGGGACGGCGCTGCGCTCGATCGAAACGGAACGAAACTGATCTCGGGATGGCACTGGCTGGAGATGCCGCGCTGAACGGCAAACGTCGGCAACACTGTGACGCACTTTCAAACTGCGGAAGGTCGGACCATGAGCAGCGAGAACCTCGAATCGAACGAAGACGGACAGCAGGAACATAACAGCGGGCACGGCGGCAGGGATCTCTCTCGCCGCCGGTTCATCGGCCTTTTCGGCGCTTCGTCGGTGGCGGCGTTTGCCTGGCCCAGCGCGCTGGGCAGCCTCATTCCCGTCGTCGGCGTGGAGAACCCGCTGCTGTTCTACCCGCAGCGCGGCTGGGAGCGGATGTATCGCGACCAGTATGGCTACGACCGCACGTTCACCTGGGTCTGCGCGCCCAACGACACGCACATGTGCCGCATGAAAGCGTTCGTGCGCAACGGCGTTCTCATCCGATCGGAGCAGAACTACGACGTGGATCGCTACGGCGACTGCTACGGCAACAAGACGAGTCCGGCGTGGCACCCGCGCGGCTGCCCGAAGGGCTTTACTTTCCAGCGCCGCGTCTACGGGCCGTATCGCGCCAAGGGGCCCGCGATTCGCAAGGGCTGGAAACAGTGGGCAGACGACGGCTTTCCGAGCCTCTCCGATACGCCCGCGCTGCGGACGAAATACAAGTTCGACGATCGCGGCAACGACGACTTCGTGCGCCTCTCCTGGGATGAGGCCGCGCGATACTGCGCCATGGGCCTTCGCGCCGTCGCCGGGACCTACAGCGGCGATGCCGGCCGGCGGCGGCTGCTCGCCGACGGCTACGACGAAGATCTGCTGCACCACTGGCACGGCGCCGGAACGACAACCATCAAAATGGGTTCCAACTTGCCGATCCACGGCTTGATCGGCAAGTTCGGAATCTACCGCTTCGGCAACATGCTCGGCCTGCTCGATCATCACGTGCGCGGCGTCAAACCGGAAGACGCGCTGGGCGCCCGCGCGTGGAACGAGTACACCTGGCGCGGCGACCAGGCGCCAGGCACGCCGTTCGCCACGGGGCTGCAGACGTCGGACATGGACTTCAGCGACCTGCGCTTTTCAAAGATGATCCTGATGATCGGCAAGAACCTTGTCGAAAACAAGATGGCCGAGTCGCACTGGTTCATCGAAGCGATGGAGCGAGGCGCCAAGATTGTTAACGTTGCGCCCGACTACGCGGCGCCCAGCGCCAAGAGCGACTACTGGATCGGCGTGCGCCCGGGCCTGAGCGATCTGTCGCTGGTGCTCGGGCTGATCCGGATCATCATCGACAACGACTGGTACGACGCCGATTTCACCCGGCGCTTCACCGACATGCCCCTGCTCGTGCGGACCGACACGCTCAAGAGGCTGCGCCCACAGGACGTGTTCGCCGGCTACTCCAACAAAGACATCAGCACTGGCCCGTCGTTCCGCCTGCACGGGCTCACAACCGAGCAGCGCGAGCAGATCGGCGACTTCTGCATGTGGGACTCTGCTGCGGGCAAAGTGGTTGCAGTTTCGCGCGATGAAGTCGGCGACAACCTCGCCTTCAAGCCGGCGCTGCGCGGAACGTTCAACGTAAAACTGGTCAGCGGCGAGACGGTTGAAGTCATGCCGATCTTCGAGATGTACCGCCGTCACCTCAAGGACTACGACGTGCAGACGGTGGCGGAGATCACCGGTGCAGATGCATCGCTCATCGAACGGCTGGCCAAGGACCTGGCGACAATCAAGCCGGCCGCGATCCACTTCGGCGAGGGCATCAATCACTACTTCCATGCGACGCTGCACAACCGCGCCTGCTTCGTGCTCATGGCCATCACGGGCAACATCGGCATGCACGGCGCCGGTGTGTTCGCCTGGGCGGGCAACTACAAAGGCGCCCTGCTCCAGGGCGGCCGCGGAAAGCCCGGCGTGGGCGTGTACACCTATGAGGATCCGTTCAATCCGGTGCTCGACGAGGCGGCCACGCTCGGCGGCCAGAACCTGCGCCACTGCATGCATCACGAAGAGCCGTCTTACTGGGCATGCGGCGAAGAGATTCTCAAGGTAAAGACGCCGCAGGGCGAGAAGCGCTTCACCGGAGACACGCACCTCCCCACGCCGACCAAGGCGTTCTGGTACAACAACGCCAACTTCCTCAACCAGGCCAAGTGGATCTACGACATCATCGTCAACACGCTGCCCAAGGTCGATCTGATCGTCGACCAGCAGATCGAGTGGACCGGCTCAGCGGAATACTCTGACATCGTCTTTCCCGTCAATTCATGGGCGGAGTTCGAAGATCTTGAACTGGGCGGCTCGTGCTCGAACCCGTTCATCCAGGTCTGGGGCGGCGATGGAATCAAGCCGGTGCACGACAGTCGCGATGACGCCATCGTCTTCGCGCTCGTCGCTGAATCACTGAGCCGGCTGACCGGCGACCGGCGTTTCGGCGACATGTGGAAGTATGTGCTCGAGAAGAAGAACCGCGTGTACATTCAGCGCGTGCTCGACTCGTGCATCACCACGGTTGCGAAAGACGGGCCGTACCAGCTGGACCGGATCATGCGCGGCGACTACGGCGGCGAGCCGGGCGTGGCGATGTTCCTGTTCCGCACGTATCCTCGCGTGGCTTTCTACGAGCAGGTGCACGACAGCCTGCCCTTCTACACCGATTGCGGCCGCGTCGCGGCGTACTGCGATCTCGATGAAGCGATCGCGTGCGGCGAGAACCTGATCGTGCACCGCGAGTCGGTCGAAGCAACGCCGTACATGCCCAACGTGATCGTCTCGACGAGCCCGTACATCCGCCCGCTCGACTACGGCATTCCCATCGACGCCATGGACGCCGACCTGCGGCAGGTGCGCAACGTGATGATGCCCTGGTCGAAGGTGAAGCAGACGGTCAATCCGCTGTGGAGCGGCGGGTTCCACTTCTTCTGCTCGACGCCCAAGAGCCGGCATTCGACACACTCATCGTGGTCCACCGTCGACTGGAACTGGATCTGGTCCACGAGCTTCTCCGACCCCTACCGGCGCGACAAGCGAGCGCCGGGCGTGGGCGACCGGCAGATCCAGATGAATCCGCAGGCGGGCCAAGACCTCGGTTTGAACGACGGCGACTACGTCTACGTCGATGCGAATCCGGCCGATCGCCCCTACCGCGGCTGGCAGGAAGACTCGGGATCATTCAGGCACCGCGCCTACCGGTGCATGGTGCGCGTGAAGTTCAATCCCGCGCTGCCGTATCACTTCACCATCATGAAGCACACGGGCTGGATCGCATCCGAACGCACCGTCCGCGCGCACGAGAGCCGCAGCGACGGCCGGGCGCTGGCGGAGGGCACGGGGTACCAGTCGTCGTATCGCTATGGCTCGCACCAGTCGATCACGCGTGGCTGGCTGCCGCCCATGCACCAGACCGACACGTTGTTTCACAAGAAGACCGGAGGCATGGGATTCGTCTTCGGCGCCGACGTCGATAACCACGCGGTCAACACCGTGCCCAAGGAAACGCTCATTCGCATCACCAAGGCCGAGGCCGGCGGGCTCGACGGCCAGGGTGTCTGGACCAACGCGCAAAGCGGCTTCGGGCCGCTTGGGCAAAGCGAGGCCAATCTCGCCTATCTCGCCGGTGAACTGACCGGCATCGGAACACCGGAGGACGGCTATGGATACTGAGAGCGTCTGCGAATCGTCGCATCCGGCGGACCGGCCGATCGAGCCCGAGCACCCGATGATCCTCGACGGATCGATGACGCCCGGCGACGTGGAGTTCATGGCGGTGTGCCTCTTCGAGGAGTTGCTCCTGGTTGGCACGCCGCTTGAGACACTCCGCGCCATGACCACCGACCCGGAATATCAGGCGCTCTACGGAATGCGCCTGACACTGGGAAGCCGGCTCGACGCCATCCTCGATCGGATCCATGCGCGCGTCGGCTCACACCGGCACGCAACCCGCGAATCGAACAATGACGTCCGGCCGGCAACTTTGACGGTCAGCGCATCGCGTCATCACTGAACGACCTGCATCAGGAGCACATCATGCCGCGCGTCTACAACTGGCAACTCGGTCGAGAGATGACCTATCCCTACGAAGAAGCGCACCCGCGATCGCAGTTCGCGTTCGTCTTCAACATCAATCGCTGCATCGCGTGCCAGACGTGCACGATGGCCTGCAAGAGCACATGGACATTCTCGCGCGGGCAGGAGTACATGTACTGGAACAACGTCGAGACCAAGCCCTTCGGCGGATATCCGCACAACTGGGACGTGAAGATTCTCGACATGCTCAATAAGACGAACCCCGATGGCCAGCGCTGGGCTGGTGGAGGCGACGTTGGCCATGAGTCGCCTTACGGCCAGTTCAACGGCAAAACGATCTTCGAGGCGGCCGAAAAGTACTACAGCGAAGCCGAAGGCGCCAAGCGCGTGCTCGGATACCTCCCCACGCAGGAGGAGTGGACGACGGCGCCCAACATCCACGAGGAGACGGCGGTGGGCGATCTGTTCAGCGGCGGCAAGCAGTTCGGTGGCTCGGCGCAACTGCCCAGCCACAAGGTCTGGTTCTTCTACCTCCAGCGCCTGTGCAACCACTGCACCTATCCCGGATGCCTGGCCGCCTGCCCGCGCGGCGCGATCTACAAGCGGCCTGAAGACGGCATCGTGCTCATCGACCAGAACCGCTGCAACGGATACCGCAAATGCGTCGAAGCCTGCCCCTACAAGAAGGCCATGTACCGCACCACGACGCGCACGAGCGAGAAGTGCGTGGGCTGCTATCCGCGCGTGGAAGGCAAAGATCCTGAGTTGTCACCCAACGGCGAGCCGCTCGAGACGCGCTGCATGACCGTGTGCCCTGGCCGCATTCGAATGCAGGGGCTGGTGGCCATCGACGATGAAGGCCGCTGGGTCGAGGACCGCTGGAACCCGCTGTACTACATGATCCGCGAGCGGCAGGTGGCGTTGCCGCTGTACCCGCAGTTCGGCACGGAGCCCAACGGCTACTACATTCCGCCGCGCTGGGTGCCTCGAGCCTATCTCAAGCAGATGTTCGGGCCTGGCGTCGAACACGCGATCGAACAGTATTCGTGCCCGGATCGCGACCTGCTCGCGGTCATGCAGTTGTTCCGCACGACGCAGCAGATCATCTTCCGCTACGAAGTCGTCAAGGGACCCAAGGTCGCCGAGATCGAAGTGACGATGCCCGACGGCACGAGCCGGACGCAGGAAATCTACAACGACACCGTGATCGGGTACAACAAGTTCAACGTCGAGTGCGTGCGCGTGACGGTTGAGGAGCCGACGTTTGAACGTCCGGCCGAACTGCACGTCAACAGCATCTGAAAGGAGTCGTCATGACCGCCGCCACCCAGAGCCTGACGACAGATGACCTCGCCGCCCGCGCGATGTTCGGCGTGGCGCTCTCCCACGCCTGGCGCGATCCGATGACTCGAGCGGCGGAGGGCCCGATCGCATCGCCAGAGGAACTCGAAGCGCTTCGCGGCGCGTGGCGAGGGATCGTCAAGAGTGCGGCGGAGCTGGAGATGTCGGAACTCAGCTTGGGCGAACTCACGCCGCAGCGCGCTGCGATTGAGCCGCTGATCGACTGGCTTGGTGCGCCCAAGTCGGAGCAGGCCGAGGTGTTCGATAGCGTGTTCGGGCTGGTGGTGTCGAAGGACTGCCCCCCTTACGAGACAGACTACTGCCACTGGGAAGACCCCACGTATCGCGCCAGCCAGATGGCTGATGTGGGTGGGTTCTACCGAGCGTTTGGCGTGCAGCCCGGAGGGGATCGCCCGGAACGGCCGGATCACGTCGCCACCGAACTCGAATTCGTCGCACTGCTGCATGAGAAGATGCGCATCGCCCTTGCGGCCGGTGAAGCTGAACACGCGCAGATCTGCCGCGAGGCGCTCGATTCTTTCGTGCGTGATCATGCCGGCTGGTGGATGCCGACGTTCGCGCGCTGCGTGCAGCGCCGCATCGAACGGCACAGCGACTCGCAGAACTCGACGCCGCCGCGGGATCTTGTCACGACGCTGGTGGGGATCGGCGATCTGCTTCGCGCCTGGGCGGCCGTCCTGCGCACCGACGCCGGCGTTCCCGCGTCGCGCGAAATCATCGCCCCCAACCCGCCGTCATACCGTCCAGAAGAAGAGGACGACGCGTGCTCATCCTGCGGTCTGCACCCGGCAGAGGCGCTGACCTGCGGGCAACCTGCAATTGCAACTCCGAAAGGAGCATGAAGTGAGCGAACTTCTCGAACATCCCGCCGACCGTGTCAACCGCCTCAAGACCGCGCTGCGCGACGTGACCGAGAGCGGCGGCTCGCAGCAGTCGCGACAGAGCCTGACGCACCTGCTCACCGGGTGCGATGCGTGCCAGGTGGCGCAGGCGGAAGATGAACTGCTGCGCGAAGGCGTGCCGGTCGAGCAACTCGTCGCGACCTGCGACGACCACGCCGCGGCGGTGCGCCAGTCGATGCCGTCGGCGGCGACGACCGCCTTTCCGCCGGGTCATCCCGTTGAGACCTTTCAGAGCGAGAATGCGGCGCTCGAAGGGCAATGCACCGCGCTGCAGACGCGGGTGTCGGAAGTACTCAATAGCGGCATGCCGCCGGCGGAGCAGGAGGTTCTGCAACTGCGATCCACGCTCAATCAGATTCTGGATGTGGACAAGCACTACCTGCGCAAGGAGCAGTTGCTCTTCACCTGTCTTGAACGGCACGGCATGACCGGCCCCTCCAAGGTCATGTGGGCCAAGGACGACGAGATTCGGGCGCTGCTGCGCGACCTTGACGTCGCGCTCAGCGCTCCTCCTGATGATGCGGTCGCCTGGCGCCGGGCCGTCGCCGCCGCGGCCGAGCGCGCGTTGCCCGCGGTGATCGACATGGTCTTCAAAGAGAATCACATCCTGCTGCCCATGGCGATCAAGACGCTTGACGAATCGGAGTGGGTGGAGATCTGGGCTCAGTCGCCTCAGTTCGGCTGGTGCATCGTCGATCCCGGGCGTGAATTTCGCCCTTCGGCCTCGGCTCTGCTTGGAGCCACCCGGCCGCGCGCGAAGGAAGCCGCGACTCTTGGAGAGCGCCGTGGCGACGGGGGCGTATCGCTGCCGCTGACTCCGGCTGCCGCACCGGCCCCGCCCGCGGCGGCGGCCGTCATGTTCCCAACGGGGGCGCTCACGGTCGAGCAGCTGATAGGCATCTTCAACAGCATGCCCGTCGATCTCACCTTTGTTGACGCCGATGACCGGGTGCGATTCTTCAGCGAAGGCGCCGGGAGAATTTTCGTGCGGGCCAAGGCGGTGGTCGGCCGACGCGTGCAGCAGTGCCATCCACCCAAGAGCGTGCACCTCGTCGAGCAGATCCTGCAGGACTTCAAGGCCGGCCGGCAGAACGTCGCGGAGTTCTGGATCAACCTCCGCGGACGCTTCATCCACATCCGCTACTTCGCCGTGCGCAGCGAGGCGGGTGCCTACCTCGGCACGCTCGAAGTCACACAGGATCTCACCCGCGAACGCCAACTTGAGGGCGAGCAGCGGCTGGTCGTGTACGAAAACTGAACTTCCGTCGGCGGTAAGGCTGATATGATTGCGACGGGCCGGCCGGTGTGGCCGGCCTGTTGCTTGCACTTGGTCACCGCAGGCAACCGCAGCCACGATGGACCGCCTGCCTCCCCGCGCCGCGGAAACGAGGCCGCTTCGAGGACGGCATGAAGCTACGCGATAAACCAGCGCCCTTGACGCTTCGCCTCGCCTGGACGTGCGGCCTGGCGCTGGCGTTTCTCGTGATCTATGCAGGCACGAACTGGTACACCTCAACGCGCGTCGATGTCGGGATTCTGCGCTTCGAGTGGGAACAGCGACTGCCCTTCATTCAGCCGTTCATCGTGCCGTACATGTCGATCGACGCCCTGTTCCTGCTCGCGCCCTTTCTCTGTCGAACGCGACGGGAACTGAAGATCCACGGCGTGCGAATCCTGGCGATCACGGCGATCGCCGGTGTCTGCTTTCTGCTCTTGCCGCTGCAGTTGGCCGATGTGCGGCCGGACCTCACGGGTGTTACGGGATGGTCGTTTGAACTGCTCAAGTCGTTCGATCGTCCGTTCAACATGTGCCCGTCGCTGCACGTGGCCTACGCCATCGTGCTCTGGGAGTTGTACCGCCGGCGCGCGGGCGGCTGGCTTCTTGCAGTTGTCAACATCTGGTTCGTCCTGATCGTCGTCTCGGTGCTGTTCGTGCGGCAGCACTATCTCGTCGATGCGCTCGCCGGAGCATCGTTGGCGATCGGCACGCTCTATGCCGCACCCGCAGCCGATGATGACGATGCACTTCCCGGCGCCGGCGAAGTCCGTCCGAATCGAAAGGTGGCCGCCTGGTGCGCGGCCGGCGCAGTCGGGATGTTCGCGGCGGCGGCGCTGCTGAGCCCAGCGGGCCTCGTGTTGGTATGGCCGGGCGTTTCGATGGCCGTCGTCGGGGCCGGCTATGCCGGCGTCGGACCGCGAATCTTCAGAAAGGTCCGCGGCCGCCTTCGACCCGAAGCGCGCGTCGTTCTGGCACCCTACCTCGCGGGCCTCTGGGTTACACGCGTGATCTTCTCGGCGCGCGAGTCGCACCGAAGTGGCACCGCGCTCGCACCTGGCCTGGTGATCGGCGGGCGATGCTCCAACCGCGCAGCCGAGGCCCTGATTGGACGCAGGATCACGGCCGTGCTCGATCTCACCGCCGAACACTCCGCGCCGCCAGCGTTTCAACGCGTCGAGTATTTCAACATTCAGATTCTCGACCTGACGCTGCCCACGCAGGAACAGTTGCGCCAGGCCGTGGCGATCGGGCGCCGGTTCGCAGCGGACGGAACGCTCTACATCCACTGCGGCCTGGGGTACGCCCGAAGCGCGACGGTGGCGGCGGCGATCCTGCTCGATCGTGATCTTGCCGTAACGGCGCAGGAATCGATCGATCTCATCGCTGCATCGCGGCCGAATGTCGAATTCAACGAACAGGCGCAGCGACTGCTTGATGTGACGGCTCGTTCACTGGCGCGTTCGCAGCGGCTTGACGCCGCGCTAGCGATACGGTGAAGATTCCGGCTTCGTCGATCTCCATCGCGATTTTGTAAAAGCCCGCCTCTGCCGCGAGTCGATCCATTTCCGCTTGGCTCCGACAGCGCATGACCCATGGCTTGCCTTCGCGGTTCGTGAGAACGCGCGCGATGAGTTCCAGTTGAGGATGCCATGGTTGGTTCGTATAGATCAGGTACCCGCCCGGCGCAATGGCCCGGCTCAACCCGTCGAGACACTGACGGATGCACTCGTTGTCCGGGAACAGTTCGAACAACCCGGAAACGATGCCGATCGTCGGCCGGGGCGAAGTCGCCGCGATGCGGTCCGCATCGAAGGCATCGCCCGGTTCGAAGGTCACGCGATCGGAGAGGTTCAGCTGATCGGCGAGCGCTCGACCAGCCTCGAGGCCGGCCAGGTCGCGGTCGCGAAGCGTCGCCGTCACAGGCGCGCCCCGCTGCTGCAGGATGGTGTCCATGACATACCGACCCGGACCCGCCGCGACGTCGAGCACATGTGCACATTGGTCGGATTCGTGAACGAGTGCAATGGCCCGCGCCATGAGCCGTTCGAGATTCGCCTTGCGCGAACGAATGCCGCGCCAGCCCGGGGCATCGAGATAGACACGGTCGATCAGGCGGCCCAGCGGAGTTATGCCGTCGGCCCGATTCCGATACACGTGGTCGAGCGATTGACCGGAGTCAAAGCCGCGCTCCCACCCGATGCTGATTCCCCTGCTGAGTCGTCCGATGCTCCTGAGAAACAGCCGGGCCGACCACCAGTACGGACGTTTCCACCAAGGCGGAGGCGACCGATCGACATCCGGAAGTTGCCCCGCGGCACCGCTCCGTTCAAACGAATCAAGGACGAACTCTCGAATGTCAGCGATCGGGCGCTCGCGGCCGCGCTCGTGGAGAATGGAGTGGAACATTCCTTCGTAGCGCTCCATGCGCTTTGCCGATGAACCCAGCCGGCCGAAGAATCGCTGTGGCGCGCGAGAACTCACCACCCAATCGCTGCCGGCGGTAAGAACGAGGCACGGGGTGCGGATTGCGGCCGCGTCAGCCAGCAGTCGGGTCGACGTGTCGTGCAGCCCGAGAAGGACGTTCACCGCAATATCGCGCGAGATGAGCGGATCGCGCTCGTAGTCGGCCGCGGCGGTCGGATCATGCGTGAGCATCTTCGCCTTGACGTAACTCTTGATGGATGACTCGCGTCGAACGCACGACAGCAGGCGCAGCCCGGGAATGGCCAGTGGAACATAGAGCCGGACCCGGAACGCGGGCGTGACGAGAATCATCGCGCGGACCGGCGGCGCATAGTCGTGCACCCATGCGGCGACGGTGACGCCCCCGACGCTGTGGCCGAGCACGACCGCCTGCTCGAGCGGCAATCCGTGCCGCTCGCTGACCGCGCGCGTAAAGCAATCGAGGTCCTTGACCACGGCGCCAAAACTCGCCGCGCGCCCCCGCCGTCCCGGCGAGCGGCCGTGACCTCGCGCATCCCACGCAATGACGTTGATGTCACCCAGGTTCAGCGCATCAACGAACTCCTGGAACCGGCCGGAGTGCTCGTGGCCCCGATGCACCAGGATCAGTGATTTGCAACTTGGCGCGCGCGATGGCCAGAAACGATAAAAGAGTGGCGCGCCATCCGAGACTGCGACGGTGAACTCGCCTGGCGCACGCGCCGGAGTGTCACAAGTCTCGGCGGCGACCTGCACGACTTCGGCGCGCCCGCCCATGATGGCCGCCGGCCGCTGCGTCACGTTCGGCCTCCCTGTGAATACGTCTCCCATCGATGGTAGTGGGCCTGCCCCTCCGATCGCGTGTCACGGTCTACCGTATGATCACGTTTGGCGAGCGCTGCCCGCCATGGAGACTCCGGCGTTGTCGTCGCAAGAACCCCCAAGCGCAAATCGCAGGCCGCTGCACAGCAGGGAGTACCAGCTGTTCCAGCGCATGGCCGCTCGACTCGCGGAATATCGTGTGTCGCCGAACGTCATTTCGGTGGCCAGCGTGGGCTTTGCGGTGGGCGCTGCGGCATTGCTGGCGGCGACGGCCGAGGCTGACGGTCTGTGGGTCCGCGCCTGCTGGATCGGCGCTGCCGGAATGATCCAATTGCGCCTGCTGGCGAACATGCTTGATGGGATGGTGGCCATGGCCGGGCAACGCGCTTCACCCATCGGCGAGCTGTACAACGACGTTCCCGACCGCGTCTCCGATTCAGCGATTCTCATCGCGGGTGGTTACGCGATTGGCGGCGTGCCGGCGCTGGGCTATCTTGCCGCGACCATCGCTCTCTTTGTGGCTTACCTGCGAGCGATGGGCGCTGCCGCAGGCGCCGGGCAGGTGTTCGCCGGCCCGATGGCCAAGCCGCAGCGGATGTTTCTGCTGACCCTCGCCAGCGCCTACTGCGGTCTGGCGCCGGCGGACTGGCAACCTATCCACGCCTCAAGCGGCCTGGGCGTTTGGGGTGCAGCGCTGGCGGCGGTCATTGTCGGTGGCCTGATCACCGCTTGTCGCCGGCTGCTGATCATTTCGACTCGCCTCCGGAACCGCCAGTCGTCATGAGTGCAGCGATGGACAAGTTCTTCAGTCTCTCTGATGCGCTGTCGGACCCGGTAACGATGAACGTGCTGCTTGGGCTGGGTGTGGCGCTCTTGCTCACGCCGCTGGGCGTCGCCGCGCTGGGACGCATCGCGAATCTGAGCGAGGCCATCCGCGGCGATATTCGCAGCCGGTACCGATCGTGGCTGGTCATCGTCCCGGCGATTCTCATTCCGCTGCTGCTCGGCCCCGGCTGCACGATCCTGGCCGTGTGCCTGCTCAGCCTGCTGTGCTACCGGGAGTTTGCCCGGGCGACGGGCGCGTTTCGGCATCGCTCAATCAGTGCCACCGTGGTGCTCGGCATCCTGGCGGTGACGTTTGCGAGTTACGATCACTGGTACCATCTCTTCGTGGCCCTGCCGTCGCTCACGATTGTGCTCATTGCGGTCATTGCCCTCGTGCCCGATGAGCCTCGAGGCTACATTCAGCGCGTCGCGCTTGGCGTGCTCGCTTTTCTGCTTTTCGGCGTCTGCTTCGGGCATCTCGGCTACTTCGCCAACGATTCGCGGTTCCGACCGCTCATCATCCTCATCGTACTCTGTGTCGAAGCCAACGACATCTTCGCCTACACGACCGGTCGCCTCTTCGGACGGACGCCGCTGGCGCCGGTGACCAGCCCGAATAAGACCTTCGAAGGCTGCATCGGGGCGATGGTGCTCACGACGGCGTTGTACGCGTTCATCGGCCGATTCGTGTTCACGGGAACCGTGCTCGATTCGCCGCTGCACCTGGTCGTCATGGGACTGCTGCTGAGCACGGTCGGGCAGTTCGGCGACCTGATGATCTCCAGCGTGAAGCGCGATCTTGGAATCAAGGACATGGGCGTTCTGATCCCCGGTCACGGCGGAGTGCTGGATCGCTTTGACAGCCTCGTTCTCGTCGCGCCGGCGATGTTTCATTACATCGGCTACTTCCGTGGCATCGGGATTGACCAGCCGACGCGGATCATGTCGGGGAACTTCGGTGGATGAGTGGCGCTACGACCGCGCGCAGGATTTCGGCCTGCCGCTCAGCGCGCGGCTCGAAAGCGTCAGACGCGAAGGCGGTCTCGCCAGCAGCATGCTGCGGCACGCGTGGTGGCTTGGTGCGTGCACGTACACACGGTTCTGGCACCGGCTCCGCGTCGAGAACCGGTGCGCCTTGCCCGCACGTCCGCCATTTGTCCTGATCGCCAATCACAGCAGTCACCTGGATACGCTGGTGATGGCGGCGGCACTGCCGATGCGACTGCGCCAATGCACGTTTCCCATCGCCGCCCACGACACCTTCTTTGAGACCACACTGCGGCGCTCTTTCAGTTCCATGATGCTCAACGCGCTGCCGATGTGGCGGCGTCACTGCGGCCGCCACGCGGCCGGCGATCTGCGAGCCAGGCTGATCAGCGGCGGCTGCAGCTACATTCTCTTTCCCGAAGGCACGCGAACCCGCACCGGCGAGATGGGGCCGTTTCGGGCGGGGTTAGGCATGCTCGTTGCCGGCACGCCCGTGCCCGTCGTGCCCTGCCGCATCGACGGCGCGTTTGCGGCCTTGCCGCCCGGCCACCGATTCCCGAAGCCTGCCAAGATCACGCTGAAGATCGGGCCGCCCCAGACCTTTGCGTCGGCGCCCAACGACCGATCAGGCTGGCAAAACATCGCCAAGCAGATGCACGCCATCATCGCGTCGATGCAGGCGCCGCCGCGATGAGCCTGCTGCAACTTCATCGAACCGGTGCCAGGTTGCCAACGCTCAATCCAGCGGCACGACGTTGCTCGTGCGGCAGTAACGCAAGTCAAGCGCCTGGAGCGATCCAATGCACGCTTCGCGCGGTACGAAGATGAGCCGGGCCAGGCTTCCCTGATCGTCACTGCGCTCGGCCAGCACGACGGTAAGCCGCTGATCGCTGAGTCCGAGCATGATGCCCTGGCACGGATAGCCCTGCGGGATGTATGTCTCGCCCGCCGACGCGGCAAAGAGGATTGCCACTTGGCTATGCGGCGTGGCGCCGGCGCAGGTGATGAGCATCGCGCTGCCTTGCGGGCAACTGCCCGACACGGACAGGACAAGCGGCCGTGCTGTCGCTTGAAACTCAATCGCGCCGCGATCGATCAGTGGAGGCGGCCCGAAGCCGGTATCGGGGGTCGCAGGGTCATCGACATATCGTGGCTGGCGGCGTGCGTCAATCAGCGGCTCAGGCGGCAGCGTGTTGCTGTCTCCGGAGTCGATGCAGGGCGAACCGGGGCTGAGGGCGAAATCGCCCGACGTCGCGTCGACGAAGAGCGGATCGAAGCCGTTGTTGTACGACCCGCTCCAGGAGCCCGACCAGCCTTGGATCGTACAGGAGTTGGCGAACGGCTGGCCGTACGCACCGGCGAGCTGCGCGTCTTCACCGCTGCCAGTCGAGTCGGTGTTGGCCCAGTAGATGCAGTCGAGCGACTGGGCGTCGAAACGAGGCCCGGCGTTGAAACAACCGCCGCCGAGAGCGCCCGCGGAATTGCCGTAGAACGTGCACGCCAGTATCGGCGATGCAGCCCACGGGTTGATGTAGATGCCGCCGCCACTGCCGCCCGCAGTGTTGTCGACGATGAGGCAGCCGAAGATGCCACCACCCGAAAGCCGGCCGTAGATGGCCCCGCCATCGCGCGCCGCCTCGTTTCGCTCAAACGTGCAGTTCTGAATCCAGACGGGCTCCTCAGCATCAACCGTCAGCGCCCCGCCGTCGCCGGCAAGCGCCACATTCTCGACAAACGTACAGTACTCGATGGTGCTCTGCTGGAAAAGGTGCAGACTCGCGGCGGCGTTACCTGCCCAGCCAATATTGCGCTCAAAGGTGCACCCGCTCATGACGAGGTGCCGCACGCGATCGGTCGAGAGGCCCGCACCCACGAGAGCCTCGTTGCCGATGAACGCGCAGTCGACGAGTTCGAAATTTCCGCCGTCGAGGCGCAACGCTCCGCCGCCGGGACCGCCGACGTTGTCCTGAAACGTGCAACGAATAAACAGCGCGCGGGCGGACTTGCAGCTCACCGCGCCGCCCCAGTCGGCGGCGATGTTGTCTCGAAACAACGTGTCGGCGACAACGGGGTTACCCGATCCTCGGAAATAGACCGCGGCGCCCTGGTACTGGGCCCGATTGTCCTCGAAGATGCAGTTGCGAATCTGCATCGAAGTGCCGTCGCCCCAGAGACCGGCGCCGACCTGGATGGTTGCACCGGCGTCGCCATCGCGGACGATCACGCCGTCGAGGATCGTGGTGTGGTCATCGCCAACCGCATAGACGACGTGGAACGCGTTATCGGAGGGATCTTCAAGTTCGCCGATATCACCGCTGAAGATCGTCGGGTTGGCGGCGGGGTCGCGCTGGACGCGGCTGGTCTCGTTCCCGGCGAATCCGCCGTAGAGCGAGCGCCTGTTGCGCATGACGAACGTGGCGGTGCGTGGATCGGGAGGCGAGATGCGCGTCGTGGGGTAATAGGTGCCTGCGGCCACCCAGATTTCGGCAGATCCCACCGGAAAGGCATCCAAGCCCTGCTGAGGGTGTTGAAAGGCGGTGGCCCAACTCAGGCCGTCGCCGCCCGGCGGGGCGGATGCATTGACAAAGTAGACCGTCTGGCCCGAAACGACCGATGCGGCAGCCCCGAGCACAGCGAGAATCAGGACACGGATCGCTCGGTGCATGGCGTCTCCTTCACCGGCCCTAACTTTTCGGTGGCGGGAGATTCGGACCACCAGATTCGTGCCGGTCTCTGCTAATATACGTCAGATTACTGCCGGATGGCTCACGGCCGACCGTTTTTGTGTCATAAAGGGGTGGAGTGCACGTCATTGTGGCAGAGGGAGCGGCTTGGAACGAACACCAGAACAGGACGAGCTCATGCCCGATGCTTGTGCGGCCCCGGACGGGCAAGTCCTTGCGGCGCATCTGTACGACCCCCTCCGACAACTCGCACGGCAACTGCTGTCCCGGCAGAATCGGGGAGAGACGCTCGAGGCCACCGACCTCTTGCACGAAACCTACCTGCGACTGGGCGTCAGCGATGGCGGATCCTGGACCGATGAGGGCCATTTCTTCCGAGCCGCGGCCCAGGCGATGCGGCACATTCTCATCGATCGAGCCCGAAAGCGACAAGCGGTGCGCCATGGCGGCGGGCGAATTCGTATTGACCTGCAGGACAACCATGCGTGCTCCGAAGACGGCACGACTGAACTGTTGATGGTCGACGAGGCGCTGACGCGGCTCAAAGAGGTTGATGACCGCCTGTACCAGATCGTGATGCTGCGCTACTTTGCCGGACTTACGATTCAGGAAGCGGCGCGGAGCGCGGGCGTGTCGGCGGCAACGGCCAAGCGAGACTGGGCGTTCGCCAAGGCTTGGCTGTACGAGGAGCTGGACCGCCGCTGACGGCGCCTTCTCGGGCGGCGCGTCGGAATGAGGAGCGCATGAACGCGGATACCGTGCGCCGCGAGCGAGGGATCTTCGAAGCCGCGCGCGAGATGAGCAGCGCTGCGCGAGAGGAGTATCTTGAGCGAGCCTGCGGCGGCGACGCGACGCTGCGGCAGCGCATCGAGTCGCTCTTGCAGGCAGACGATCAGGCCGGCTCGTTTCTGGAAAGTCCGGCCTTCAGTTCTGATCCATCACTGCTGACCCTGCTCGACCCCGAGAGTCTCCTCGGGTCGGTCATCGGCCGCTATCAACTCATCGAGATCATCGCCCAAGGCGGAATGGGAGTGGTCTACAAGGCCCAGCAGGAGTCTCCGTCGCGAACCGTCGCACTGAAGGTGATGCGCTGCTCTCTGGAAGATCACGTCGCAGTCGAGCGCTTCCGCTACGAGGTCGAGTGCCTCGGCCGGCTGCGTCACCCCGGCATCGCGCAGATCATCGAAGCGGGCGTGCACGCGGAGACTGCAGGCGGTCCGAGCCTGCCGTACTTTGCGATGGAGTACGTGCCCGACGCGCGGACCCTGTCGACGTATCTGCGCGAGAGCGAACTCGACCGCCGCGCAGCGCTGGAAGTGATGATCGCGGTATGCGAGGCAGTGCACCACGGCCACCTGAACGGCGTGGTGCATTGCGATCTCAAGCCGGCCAACATTCTCGTGGATGGCGCCGGGCAGGTGCGCATCATCGACTTCGGAATCGCTCGGACGCTCGATCACGAGCGGCTCGACAATACGGAAGCGATCGGAACAACGCGCGCCGGCACGGTGCAGTACATGAGTCCGGAGCAGTGCACCAGCGGGTCGGAGGTGGATGCGCGCAGCGACGTCTACTCTCTGGGTGTCGTGTTCTACGAAGCGCTGTGCGACGCATTGCCGTACGAGGTCCGCGAGGCGACGATCAGCAGCGCCGCGGCGATCATTCAGAACGAGCAGCCAAGGCGGCCGCGCGAGGTTGACGGCAGGTTTCCCGTCGACCTCGAAGCGGTGCTGCTCAAGGCTTTGGCCAAGGCCCCGGCAGAGCGATTCGCATCGGCCTCGGAGCTCGCGGCCGACCTGCGGCGATTTCTGTCGCACGAGCCGGTCACGGCGCGGCCCGCGATCGCGGCGTATCAGTTGCGCCTGCTGGCCCGCCGCCATCGCGTTGGCGTCGCGGCGATTCTGGCGATGGTGCTGATCGTTCTGACTGCAGTGGGCGTGACGGGTGCACTGATGGCCCGGCTCCAGGCAGCGCGTGAGGCGAGTGCCGCACAGACGCACCGGGCGAAGTCTATCAACGAGTTCGTGCTTGATCTGGTGAACTCAGCTGATCCGACACGCAGTAATCGTGCCGGGCTTAGAGTCGTTGATCTGCTCAGGGATTCGTACGACGACGTGGAGGACAAATTTGGAGTGGAGCCACTGACTGCTGCAGGCCTGCACTCTCTCATTGGCCTTGTTTTAGAGGCTCTTCAAGAACTGGACGAGGCGAAGACCCATTTGTCACGGAGCGTCCAGTTGTATGAAACAGCAGGACATGGTAGCTCGCCGGAAGCGATGCTCTCCGTTTCGCATATCGCGGCGATCGATGTGACGCAAGGGCGCTTCGACGAAGGGCTCTCACGCATCGACGTCGCCATCGAGGGTTTTCGCCGTGCGAACGACCGACGCGGCATGGTCGTGGCGATGCTTGACAAAGCAATCATGCTGTATGAACTCGGCCGCACATCAGACGCGCTCGGACTACTGAATCAGACTGAGTCGGATGTATCGACACTGCCAAGCGATCAACTCAGATTCTATTGGTGGAACGGCAAGGGACTCGTTCAGATCGATCTCGGCCAGACTGAAGCGGCACTCGATTCGTTTCAGCAAGCGCTGAAGTTCGCGAAGCTCGCACAGGGGGAAGTCGGGCACAATGTTGCGGGCTGCCAGCAGAACATTGCCTTGATCTATCGGCGACTTGGACGACTCGCGGAGGCCCTTGACATGATTCGGGCCAGCCAATCGACCTTTCGGCGACTTGAGGGAGAGGAGAGTCCGTTCGCACTCCTGTCAGGCATCAACGAAGCCGAATTGCTGCTCGAATTGGGGCAATTGGAGGAGAGTGCAGCGGTCGCCGAATCGACCTACGCCGGTGTGAGTGCACGCTTTGGAGCAGACGCTCCGTACACGCTCTCCGCCCTAGCCGGCCTGGCCGAAGTGCACATGAAGCAACACCGCTACACGGAAGCGGAAAGGGAATTCGAGGAGGTCGTGTCTCGACGCACTGAAGTCCTCGGTGAGGATCATGTCAAGACGCTGCGATCCCGCATCCGTTTGGCGAGCGTAATGGGAGCCCAGGAGAAATTCGAGGCGCAATTGGATTTGCTCAACCCGCTCCTTGAGCACATTGAACGGGCCCTTGACCCATATCACGTGCTAGCGCTTGAGGCGAAGCTGCAACGGGTTGTCGCGCTTGCGGATTCTGGCCAGTTGGTGATCGCGATTCAAGAAGGTGAGGCGTACCTGTCTGACTGGAGTGGCCTGACCGACGCTGAAGCTGAGTACCGATTCCGACTCATCAACGTGATGGAGCAACTCTACGATGAAGCCCGCCGTCCCGAAGATGCCACTCGGGTCCGTTCAATGTTCGAAGCCCATCAGGCGCCGAAGCGGGAAAACTGATCGTGCCGCAACCCAGCGGCTGAAGTGAGCCATCCAACCGCCTGGCATCGTTTAGTCGGATGGAGCCCATCGCCCGCTCGCCCCGGCGGCTGGCTCGATGGACGAAGAAGGAGTTTGGAATGAGAAAAATCGCGATGCTGACGCTGACATGCGGTTGGACCGTCCTAGCCGCTGGATCAGCCCGCGCCCAGTGCACCGGCGACCAGTACCTCGCCCCCGTGGGCGATCCGGTCGCGACGTTTGGCAATGCGATCGCCGTGGACGGGCCGTGGGCCGCCATTGGGGCCAATCAGGACTACAACGACAATCGCGGCTTTCAGGCCCCGTATGCCGTCCCGCAGTTCAAGACCGGCTCGGTCTTCATCATGCACTTTGAGCAGGACAAGTGGCGCCAGCGGCAGAAGATCGACTGCCCCGATCGCAATCGCTTCGGCGGCGATGAGTTCGGCCACAGCGTCGCCATGCAGGGCAACACGCTGCTGATCGGCGCTCCCATGCACGAAGGCCAGGACCTCCATCGCGGAGCCGCCTACGTCTACGAACTCATCGACTCGACCTGGACGCTCGTCGATACGTTTTCAGTCGAAGAGCCCGGTGGGCGCGAGTACTTCGGCTACGCCGTGGCCCTCGATGGCGACGTGGCGGCCATCAGCGCCACCGGGGCTCAGAACAGCGAGGGCCTCGTCTACATCTTCGAGCGCATCGATGGCGTCTGGACGCAGGTGGCCCAAGTCAACGGCGCCGCCACCGGAACGAACGACCGTCTTGGCATGGCCTTGTCAGTGCAGAACGGCACCGTACTCGCCGGTGCATCCGAAGCGGCAAGTGGCTACGGGGCAGCGTGGGTGTTCGAAAAGGTCAATGACGAGTGGGTGGAGACCGCCCACCTGCTCCCGAGCGATCCTGAATCAAGCGGCGCGTTCGGACGCGGCGTGTGCCTCGACGGCGACGAAGCGCTGATCGGCGGCCGACAATCGAGTGGGCCCGGGCGCGTCTACGTCTACCGGCGCGAGTTGGGTGTCTGGAACGAAACCGAGTCCAGTTCCTTCTCGATCTTCGACCTGCAGGGAACCAGCCGGCGCTTCGGTGCGCGAATCGCCGTGCGCGGCGATACGGCGCTCATCGCCGCCCCCAGCGAAACCGTCAACTCGGGCAGCGGCGCAGCGTACCTCTTCCGCCGGATGGATGGTGCGTGGGTGCAGGGCCCGCGGCTGATCGCGTCGCGATCCGAAGTGGGTGATCAGTTTGCCGACGCGATTGCGCTGACCGACACCGATGCCTGGGTGAACTGGCGCGACCACATCTTCGGCGATCAGTACGGCGGGCAGGTGCACGTCATTGATGTAGCCGACTGCCGCCCGACGCTGGAAATCATTTCCCCATGCCCGTATGCAGGCGCGCTTCGCCTCTCTTGGACAAACGCCACTCCGGGCGGAATGGTGGCGATCTTCTTCTCGCCGCAGACCGGGCAGTCAAGCCTGCCTCCGGGCGGCCCATGCGAGGGTGTGTCGCTGGACCTTGATCCGAGAAATCTCCAGCTGGCGTACATGGGGGACGCGGGTGTACAGGGCAATCGGTCGGTGACCACGCAGGTTAGCCAGAGGGTGTGCGGCGGATACATGCAACTGCTCAATATCCTGACGTGCTCGGTCAGCGATCCAGTCCAAGTGGATTGACTCTCCTTGAGTGAAGCCGAGGGGCAGAAAGGCCGGTGCGGAAGTGAAACAGAGAGTCAAGTGCAGGCGCAGAATGCTCCGCGTAGCCGCGTGCGCCGTTGCCGCGGCCGTCACCAACGTTCAGGCGATGGCACAACACTACCAGATCTACAGCATCAGCATGCAGGATCTCGACAGCGACGCCTATGGATTGAACAACGCAGGGCAGGTCGTCGGCTACAGTCGGGGCTATGGCGGCGGCGGGCCCGACCTGGCCGTCCTCTGGGAAGACGGCCAATTGCACGTTCTCGGGAACGCCAGCGCGGTAGACATCAATCACCTGGGGCACGCCGTCGGACGAAATTCCGAGTTTCTGGCAGCGATGTGGGAGGACGGACAGCAGATCTCGCTTGGAACACTGCCCGGCTACGCAAAGTCGCAGGCGGCCGCGATCAATGATCTGGACCAGATCGTCGGAGAAGCGACGGAGGGAAGTTTCGGCCGCACGACCGCTTTCCTCTGGGAGGACGGCATCTTCACCGACCTTGGCGCGCTCGGCGGCGCCGATTCCATCGCTCTCGACATCAATGAGCACTCACAGGTCGTGGGACAAGCCGACACCGCCGGCGGCTTCGAGCACGCATACATCTGGGCGGATGGCATGATGACCGATCTGGGAGTGCTCGAAGATCACCTGACTTCCATGGCCGTCTCGATCAACAAGCACGGCGTGATCGTCGGCTACTCCGCCGACAACTCCACCACGGCGCCGTGCATCTGGGATCAAAGGGAGATCGCCGAACTGCCCCGCCTTGGCGGCGACGCCTGGACCCGTCCGGCAGCCATAAACGACGTCGGCGTCATCGTCGGAACCGCCAGTTCCAACGAGCTGGGCGAACGCGCGGTGATGTGGCGCGACGGACAAGTGATTGATCTCAACCAATACGTCTTGGGGACGGGCTGGGTGCTCCAGTCCGCCAATGACATCAACAATCGCGGCTGGATCGTCGGCCTCGGCCGGCGCGAGGGCCGCAGGGAGGGCTACGTGCTCATTCCCGATCCCTCGCTCGAGGTCGGATCGCTGATCTCCGGACAACCCGTGGATGTGCAAATCACCGGAGGCACACCAGTCGCCCCCGTATTCCTGGCCTACGGCACCAGCGGCTTCGGTTTGACGTACATCCCGCCGCTGGGCGTGGAACTCCAGTTGCATCGCCCGCGGCTCGCGGCGCGAGGTCGGACTGACGAACAGGGCGACATCATGTGGACGCTCAACGTACCGCCAGGCACGAGCGGTGCGCGCGTGCTCTTCCAGGGCGCCCAGCAAGGCAAGACCACTGGTGTTGTGACTCGAACCATCGAATGAACCGCGGCGCACACTGAACGAAGGGACTCCAACACATGACGAAGATTGAACAATGGGCCCGACACGTGCTCGCGATGTTGGCGCTGACCGCAGCCGGCCCGGTAAGTGCACAATTGATGTTCGCCACGGACCGCTTCGACGGACCGCAGTACCTCATCGACGTCGAAAACGATCGGTCGTTCCAGGTGCTCTCTCCCTGGCTCTATGGCGCGGGCGGCGCCTGGGGCATGACGGCGGATAACGATCTTGGCCTGATCTACTACTGCAGCGACGAGGGGTTGTTTTCCGTTTCCGCCGAAACGCTGCGTCCTTCGTATCTCGGCGTCATCGAGTTTGACGGGGAGCCGATATCCATGCTCGGCCTGGCGTGGGACAGCGACGCCGGCATCCTGTACGGCATCGCTGAAGCGCCGCAGTCAGCCCTCTATCAGATCGATCTGACGACGCGCGAAGCGGCGCTCGTCATGCCGCTCAACCCTGACTTTCACTTCGGGGGCATCGATTACGACGGCCTGACGAAGTCGCTGCTCGGGCTGGCCGACGGCACTGGCGCCGAGGGTGGTGCTCTGTACCGCATCGATCCCGTTGAACTGGAACTGGAGTTCCTCACGATCTACCCGCAACAGCACATTTTGGATCTGGATGGTCTCGCGGCTGGAGACGGGCGCGCCTACTTTGTGTCGGATCGCAATGAACCGATCTACGTGTACGACCTGGTTGCGGGCGTCTTTCTCGACCCGCTGACTACCCCGGTGCAGCGTCTAAATGTGATGTGCGGCGCCGCCTGGGCGCCTTCGTTCATGGATCGGTTGCTGGTCAGTGAGCCCAACCCGGGCCTGGTGGGCCGCAGCAATCGCTTCCACGTCGTCGGCGCGGCGCCGATGAGCACCGTGCACCTGCTCCTGAGCCGCTCGCTCGGCGCAACGGGTCTGCCGGGTTGCAGCGGGAGCGTCATTGAACTGGCCGGGCCCCGCATCATCGGCAGTGCGATGACCGACGCCGACGGAGTGGCGCGCATCGGCATTTACGTGCCAACCCAGGCCTTCGACATTCCCGTGCTGCTGCAACTCGTGGACCCGGCAAACTGCGAAGTGAGCAACCTCACCTTCTTCACCTTCGGGCCGGAGTAGGCCAGATGTCTCCCAATCGCGAAGGAGAGAACGACATGAAAGTTCGGTTTCGAATGCTGGCGGCCACGTGCTGCGTCCTCGGAACGACGGCTCTTGCGGCAGCGCAGTCGTCATACCGCGTCATCGATGTCGGCACGCTGTATCCAAGCCGCCGCGACTTCACGGTTACCTACGACATCAACTCTTTCGGACAGGCGGTCGGCGAGTCCGGCACCGGCGTGAACGCGCCCGTCCTCTGGAATCTCGGCGTGTTGAGCGAACTGCCGCGGATCGATTCGCGCGAAGACGCCGCCGCCGCCGCCATGAATGATCACGGGACCATTGTCGGCTGGTCCAATTTCAACTCCTCCACGCCACTGGCCGCCGTCTGGGTCAATCAACAGGTGTACAGCATCGGCACACTTGGAGGCGCGCGATCTCAGGCGCTGGGAGTCAATCGCAACGACGTCGTTGTGGGCTGGGCGGAAACCTCAGACAGGCTTGAACATGGATTTGTACTGCGCGACCAACAGATGATTGACATCGGCACGCTGCCGGGCGGCTTCGAGAGCGGCGCTGCCGACGTCGATTCCTTCGGCCGCGTCTGCGGCTGGGCGACCGACGCCAACGGCTGGCACCACGCGATCATCTGGGAGAACGGTCTCATGGCGTCGCTGGGCATGCTCCCGGGCGCGCGAGACAGTTTCGCAGAGGCCATGAACGACCACGACCAGGTGGTCGGCTCAAGCGATAATGAAGCGTTTCTGTTCGAAGGTGACTTCACAGGCGGAACGATGTCGCCGCTGCCTTCGTTGGGCGGCAAGCGGAGTTACGCACTGGACATCAACAACAACGGCGTGATCGTCGGCAACGCCGATCCCCCGGGCAACGGCTTGCGGCCGTGCATCTGGATTGACCGCCAGCCTTATGACCTCAACGACTTCATCACTCCCAGCAGCGGGTGGGAAATCACTTCGGCTCGCGCCATCAATGACTCCGGGTACATCGCGGGAGCCGCGAAGCGCGACGAGACCGAACGAGCAGTCGTACTCGTGCCGACGCCGCTGCATCTCAGTCCGCCGACGCCGGGCATTGCAGGCCAGATGAATACCATCGTTGCCACCGGCGCCACGCCCGGCGCGCAGGTGCGGCTGCTGTACGGCACGCAACTGGGCTACAGCCATCCAGCCGGCTGCCCTACCGCCATCGTCGAAATGCGCCAATCCAGCACTGCCGGCTCGACCGTCGCCGACCAGGACGGCGTGGTGACACTGCAACTGATGGTGCCCCCGGCGGCGCGCGGGCGGATATTCATCATTCAGATGATCGAACCCACCGGCTGCGCACTGAGCCAGCCGCTCATCACGACATTTCGTTGACTGAAGGAGGACAAGTCATGACGCATCGACTGAACAGGCTCGCGGCACCGGCAGCTGTTGTGCTGGCCATTGGCGCTCAGACAGCCGTCCAAGCACAATGTCTGGAGAATTTCGGGGTGGTCTACGGCTCCCAGTCGGTTCAAAGTGACGGCTTCGGCGAATCAATCGCAGTCGATGGATCATGGATGGCGGTCGGCGCTCCCTTCACAGACGGCAATGCTGTCAACACGGGCGTCGTCTACATGTACCATCGCGACGGTGCCCAATGGAGCGAACATTCGATCATCATGAATCCGATGCCGCGAGAGCAGGACCAGTTTGGCCGGTCCGTAAGCGTGAGCGGGAATCGAGTGCTGATTGCGATCCAGGGAGCCGATCTCGGCGCTGACGGCGCCGGCGCCGCGGCCGTCTATGCGCTCAACGGCTCGCGATGGCAGTTCCAAGGTATTCTCGCCAATCCCACGCCGCGACCCAATGAGGGGCTCTCGATGCAGGTGCTACTGGATGGCGACGACGCCTACCTCGGATTCTCGGGAGCGAATCCGATTGAGCGCGGCGAAGGCGCGGTTCAGACCTATCACTTCAATGGGGCACAGTGGGAGCATGTGCAGACGATCCTCCTGCCCAATCCTCAAATAGTCGACGCGTTCGGCTCATCATTGAGCAAGTCCGGCGATCGCCTGCTCATCGGAGCGTTCGGCTACGACGCCAACGACATCAATACGGGAGCCGCGTTCGTGTACCGTCTCGACAATGGGCAGTGGGTTTACGAGGCGCTGCTGGCTGCATCCGACGGAGCGTTCTCTGACCTCGCGGGCCGGCACGCAAGAATCGGCGGCGAGTGGGCAATACTCGACGCTGCGAAACACAACTCGGCAGCAGGTGCGGCGTACGTGTTCAAACGTGTCGGAGAGACTTGGACCGAACACGCCAAAATCGAATCCCCCGACCCTGCATCCGGAAACGAGTTCGCGGCAGACGTCGCCCTGGACGGCGACCTCATTGTGGTGGGAGAACCGGACGACAGCCATGCCGGCGCCGGTCGCGCTTTCCGCTATCGTCTGACCAACGATGAGTGGCTGTTCGAAGACCGGATGCGCGACATTGACACTCCGTACGGCAATGACTTTGGTCGACCGGTCGTACTGACCCCGGACACTCTCGTCATCGGTGGTTCGGGTGTGCCGGTCGTCGCACGCCTCGGTAATGCGTGTATCTATGACCGCCACGGCCGCTGCGGACCGGTGCTTTCCGTCGAGGCCGAGTGCTCAGTAGGACAGTTCCGCATCACCGTGCGCTGGGAGCGGGCCACTCCAAACGGCCGGGTCGCGCTGCTTCATGCGAGCGATCGCGGCTTTTTCTACGTTCCCGGCAACCTGCCCTGCGCCGGAACATGGCTCGGCCTCGGTTTCTCGGGCGCGAGGGTCGTCTATCAGACGAATTCGGGCCCCAATGGCGGACGCGTGCTTGACGGACTGGGGACGCGCGAAGTCTGCGGAACATATCTGCAACTTCTGGACCTGGAGTCGTGCCTGCCCAGTAACGTCGTCCGACTGGACCGTGCTATGTCCTGGTGAAGGCGGCTTCAGCCGTCGAGGGGCTGCAATCAGCAGCATGGGCAGTGGGCCCCGGCCGGCCTGACCTTCGCCGACCGCGCGTCAACGCCCACCCCGCGCCCGAAAGCCGAGTATGATCTGGCTATCCAGGGCGCCGGTGGCGGGGCGCGAGCGGAGGTTGTGGCATGGAGGAGCGTGTGCGCGTGGTGCTGGTGGATGATGAGCCTCGCCTGCGCTCCACGTGGGAGATGCTGATCAACCAGCAGCCCGACATGGCTGTGGTCGAGTCGCTCGACAGCGCCGATGAACTGCTCGCCCGGGCGCCTGAAGGAGTGTCGGTCATGCTCGTTGATCTGTCGATGCCTGGCCGCGATCCGCTCGATGCTGTGGCGGAACTGAGCCGGCGCAAACCCGGCTGCCGGGTGATCATCCACTCGGCATACCACGACGCGCAAACGGCCCAGGCGGCGATGGAAAGCGGAGCGTGGGGTCTGGTGGACAAACTTGGCTCGCCCGATGCCGTGCTGGCCGCGATTCGGAAGGTTTCGGCCGGCGAGGCGGCGTTCGCTTAAGGTTTTCGCTTACTCATGCTCCGGGGAAATGGTGTAGACTGCTGCGCGATGAGTGCAACCTTACCCGTGCGAGTTTTGTGCGTCGATGACAATGCCCTCGTGGCCGAAGCAATCATCGCCAAACTTCGGTCCTCAGGCGGGTTTGAGTGGATCGGCAATATCGACACCACCGACGATCTCATCTCGACGGCGCTGCGCGCGCATCCTGACATCATTCTGCTCGATCTCGATTTGCCCGGCGGCGATCCGCTCGAGGCGGCTGCGGCGCTGAGCCGCGCCGGCTGCGCGGCGCGCATCATCGTCTTCAGCGGGCACGTGAGCCCGGAACTGTTCGAGCGGAGCATCCGCGCCGGCGCCTGGGGCTACATCTCCAAGAGCGACGGGGAAGAGGCGCTGGTTGACGGCATTCGCTCCGTCGCCGACGGCGCCTTTGCACTCTCGCCGGAAGTCGAGGCGATCTGTCAGCGGCACACTCGATTCGGCGAAGAGCCCGCAGACCTGTTCATTCACCTGCTCACGCCGCCTGCCGGCGCATCGCAATGTGGCGACGACGCCCCGGCCGGCGATATCTCGGGACCACCATGACGAGGTCACCCATGCCTTCCAAAGCGACCAGCGACACGATCGACACCGAAGCCCTGCTCGAATGCCTCGTCTCGCTCAAGAAAGGCGACTTCTCCGTCCGTCTGCCCGTGCACTGGCACGGCACGGCCGGCAAGATCGCCGACACGCTCAACGACGTGATCGAGCAGAACGCTCGCCTCACTGCCGAACTTGAGCGCATCAGCCTCGTGGTCGGCATCGAAGGAAAGGTGAGCCATCGCGTATCGCTCGGCGCCGTGTCGGGTTCGTGGGCCACCCTCGAACACTCCGTCAATGCGCTCATCGACGACCTCGTGCGCCCGACGATGGAAATGTCGCGCGTCATCGGGGCCGTGGCCAACGGCGATCTGACGCAGTCCGTGGCGCTGGACGTGGAGGGCCGACCCTTGCAGGGCCAGTTCCTCCGCGCTGCGCGCACCGTAGACAGCATGGTGGACCAGCTGAACGCGTTTGCGTCGGAAGTCATTCGCGTGGCCCGCGAAGTGGGAACCGACGGCAAACTCGGCGGGCAGGCGGACATCCCCGGCGTCGCCGGCACCTGGAAAGACCTCACCGACAACGTCAACCTCATGGCCGGCAACCTCACGGCTCAGGTGCGCAACATCGCCGAGGTGACCACCGCCGTGGCCAAGGGTGACCTCTCCAAGAAGATCACGGTGGATGTGAAGGGCGAGATCCTCGACCTCAAGAACACCATTAACACGATGGTGGATCAGTTGAGTTCGTTCGCGTCGGAAGTGACGCGCGTGGCCCGCGAAGTGGGCACCGAGGGCAAACTCGGCGGACAGGCCGACGTGAAGGGCGTCGCCGGCACGTGGAAGGACCTGACCGACAACGTCAACCTCATGGCCGGCAATCTCACCGACCAGGTGCGCAACATCGCCGACGTCACCACCGCCGTGGCCAAGGGCGATCTGTCGCGCAAGATCACCGTCGATGTGAAGGGCGAGATCCTCGACCTCAAGAACACCATCAACACCATGGTGGACCAGTTGAGCTCGTTCGCGTCGGAAGTGACCCGCGTGGCCCGCGAAGTGGGCACCGAAGGGAAACTCGGCGGACAGGCCCAGGTGAAGGGCGTCGCGGGCACGTGGAAAGATCTGACCGACAACGTCAACCTCATGGCAGGCAACCTCACCGCCCAGGTGCGCAACATCGACCAGGTGGTCGCCGCCGTGGCCAACGGCGACCTGTCGCGCAAGATCACCGTCGATGTGCAGGGAGAGATTCTCAATCTGAAAAACACCATTAACACCATGGTGGACCAGTTGAGTTCGTTCGCATCGGAAGTAACCCGCGTGGCTCGCGAAGTGGGCACCGAAGGCAAACTCGGCGGACAGGCCGATGTAAAGGGCGTCGCCGGCACGTGGAAGGACCTCACCGACAACGTGAACCTGATGGCCGGCAACCTCACGGCCCAGGTGCGCAACATCGCCGAAGTATCTACCGCCATCGCCAACGGCGACCTGTCGCGCAAGATCACCGTGGACGTGCAGGGCGAGATCCTCGAACTGAAAAACACCATTAACACGATGGTGGATCAGCTGGGGTCGTTCGCGTCGGAAGTGACCCGCGTGGCCCGCGAAGTGGGCACGGAAGGGAAACTCGGCGGACAGGCCGACGTGAAGGGCGTTGCCGGCACGTGGAAGGACCTCACCGACAACGTCAACCTGATGGCCGGCAACCTCACCGCCCAGGTGCGCAACATTGCCGATGTGACCACCGCCGTGGCCAGGGGCGATCTCTCCAAGAAGATCACGGTGGACGTCAAGGGCGAGATCCTCGACCTCAAGAACACCATCAACACCATGGTGGACCAGTTGAGTTCGTTCGCCTCGGAAGTGACCCGCGTGGCCCGCGAGGTGGGCACCGAAGGCAAGCTCGGCGGCCAGGCCGACGTCAAGGGCGTGAGCGGCACGTGGAAGGACCTCACCGACAACGTCAATTCCATGGCGTCCAACCTGACCAGCCAGGTGCGCAACATCGCCGAAGTGACCACCGCTGTCGCCAAGGGCGACCTTTCAAAGAAGATCACCGTGGACGTGCGCGGCGAAATGCTCGAACTCAAGGAAACCATCAACACGATGGTCGAGCAGTTGAGGTCGTTCGCGTCGGAAGTGACCCGCGTGGCCCGCGAAGTGGGCACCGAAGGCCGCCTTGGCGGTCAGGCCAACGTATTCGGCGTCGCCGGCACGTGGAAGGACCTCACCGACAACGTGAATCTCATGGCGTCGAACCTGACCAGCCAGGTGCGCAACATCGCCGCCGTGACTACCGCCGTGGCCAACGGCAACCTCACCAAGAAGATCACCGTCGATGTCAAGGGCGAGATCCTCGAACTCAAAGACACCATCAACACGATGGTGGACCAGTTGAACGCGTTCGCCAATGAAGTGAGCCGCGTGGCCCGTGAAGTGGGCACCGAAGGTAAGCTCGGCGGACAGGCCCAGGTGAAGGGCGTCGCCGGCACGTGGAAGGACCTCACCGACAACGTCAACCTCATGGCGTCGAACCTCACCGCCCAGGTGCGCGGCATCGCGCGCGTCGTCACCGGCGTGGCCAACGGCAACCTGCGGCAGAAGTTGCAGCTCGAGGCCAAGGGCGAGATCGCCGCATTGGCCGACACGATCAACGGCATGATCGACACGCTGGCCACCTTTGCCGACCAGGTCACCAGCGTGGCCCGCGAAGTGGGTGTGGAAGGCAAACTCGGCGGCCAGGCGAGCGTGCCGGGCGCTGCGGGCTTCTGGAAGGCGCTGACCGACAACGTGAACCAGTTGGCCGAAAACCTGACGACGCAGGTTCGCGCTATTGCCGAAGTGGCCACCGCGGTGACCAAGGGCGACCTCACGCGGTCGATCCGCGTCGAAGCCCGCGGCGAGGTGGCGGCCCTCAAGGACAACATCAATGAAATGATCGACAATCTGCGTGAGACCACGCAGAAGAACTCCGACCAGGACTGGCTCAAGACGAACCTGGCCCGCTTCACGCGCATGCTGCAGGGTCAGCGCGACCTCATCCCGGTGTCGCGCCTGATCCTGTCGGAACTGGCCCCGCTGGTGGGCGCGCACCAGGGCGCCTTCTACCTGATTGACACGGGGCAGGAAGAGCCTCGATTGAGGATGCTCGCCGGCTACGCGTGCGCCGAAGACAGCGAAGAACCGGAGATTGCGCTGGGCGAAGGGCTCGTGGGGCAATGCGCGCTCGAGGGGAGGCGCATTCTGCTCACCGAGACGCCCGACACCTACCTGCGCATCGGCTCTGCGCTGGGCTCGGCGCGGCCGGCGAGCGTCATCGTTCTTCCCGTCCTCTTCGAGGGTCACGTCAAGGCGGTCATCGAACTCGCGTCGCTGCGCGACTTCAACGCCATGCACGAGATGTTCCTCGATCAGTTGACCGAGTCGATCGGCATCGTCATCAACACCATCGAAGCGAACATGCGCACCGAGGAACTGCTCAAGCAGTCCCAGTCGCTGGCCAGCGAACTGCAGAGCCGGCAGGAGGAACTGCAGCAGACCAACGCGCAGCTTGAAGAAAAGGCCCGCCTGCTCGCCGACCAGAAGTCGGAAGTCGAGCGCAAGAACCGCGAAGTCGAACAGGCCAAGGTGGCGCTCGAAGAGAAGGCGACTCAGCTGGCGCTCACGTCGAAGTACAAGTCCGAGTTCCTTGCGAACATGTCGCACGAGTTGCGCACGCCGCTCAATTCGCTTCTCATCCTGGCCCACCAGCTTTCGGAAAACCCCGAAGGCAACCTCAGCGTCAAGCAGGTGAAGTTCGCCCGCACCATCCACACCGCGGGCACCGACCTGATGGGCCTGATCAACGACATCCTCGATCTGTCCAAGATCGAATCGGGAACGGTTACGATCGAAATCGACGAGGTGCTCTTCGCCGACCTGCGCGAGTTCGTCGATCGTACGTTCCGGCACGTGGCCGACGGCAAGGGCCTGGTCTTCGAGATCGAGATCGACGACGATCTGCCGCCGATCCTCGCCACCGACTCCAAGCGCCTCCGTCAGGTCATCAAGAACCTGCTCTCGAACGCGTTCAAGTTCACCGAGCACGGCCGGGTGTCGCTGCGGATCAGCAGGGTCGAATCCGGCTGGAGCATGGACCACCCGACGCTCGACGCCGCGGATGCGGTCATCGCCATCTCTGTGGAGGACACCGGCATCGGCATCCCGCCGGACAAACAGCGATCGATTTTCGAGGCCTTCCAGCAGGCCGACGGTTCAACGGCGCGCAAGTACGGCGGCACGGGGCTCGGCCTGTCGATCAGCCGCGAGATCGCCCGCCTGCTGGGCGGCGAACTCACGCTGCAGAGCGAGCCTGGCTCGGGATCGAACTTCACGCTCTACATCCCCGACCAGCATCCGTCGCTGAGCGATCGCGACCGATCGCTGCCGACCCGCCTGCTGCCCGAGGCGGAGAAGGCTGCCGGCGCGTACGCCTCGTCGCCCCGCGCTGCGCTGGACCTCGTCGATGACCTTGAGTCCATCGAGCCCCGGGACCGGGTTTTGCTCATCGTCGAGAACGAGTCGGGCTTTGCGCGCATCCTTGTTGACATGGCGCACGACGCCGGGCTCAAGGCAGTGGTCGCATCGCGCGGCGACGCGGCGCTGGCGCTGGCCCGCCGCTTCCGCCCGGCGGCGATCACTCTTGATCTGCGCCTGCCCGACATCAGCGGCACGGAAGTGCTCGCGGCGCTCAAATCCAACGCGGAGACGCAGGACACGCCCGTGCACGTCATCTCCGGCGTCACTGAAGGGCACGATCGCATCCTCGAACTCGGCGCCACCTCGTATTGGCTCAAACCCGTCGATCCGCCGGCGCTGCGGCACCTGCTTCGGCAGATCAAGTCCGGCGGCGGGCAGCGGCGCATTGTCGTCGCCGCCGACGCCGAAATGTGCAGCAGGCTGGCGGCGCTGGTTGAGGTGAAGGACGCCGTCGTCGCCACCTATCCCAGCGGCGCCGAAGCACTGGCCGGCATCAACCGCGACGGCGCGCACTGCATCGTCGTCCCGCCGCAGCTCTCTGACATGGCGGCCGATGAATTCCTGGCGCGCCTCCAGAGCGAAACGGACGGCGACCACGGACTCATCCTCGTCTACGTCGCCGATCGGCCGCTCACCGCCGAGTTCCGCGAGCGCCTCAAGGAAACCTCTGCCACTTTCCGCATCGTGGACCGCCCCGAGCGCCTGCGCGAAGAAATCGGCGACATTCTCAATCCGCCGATTCTCATCAGCCCGTCGGTCCGCAAGGCGCAGGCCAAAGCCGGCGCCGAAGATCTCGCCCGGCTTGAGGGCAAGCGCGTGCTGGTGGTTGACGACGACCTGCGAAATATCTTTGCGCTGACCAGTCTTCTCGAGCGGTATAAGATGGATGTGGCCTTTGCCGACAACGGGCAGGCGGCGATCAACATGCTCAAGGCGGAGCCGGACATCGATATCGTGCTCATGGATATCATGATGCCCGGTATGGACGGGTTCCAGGCGATGCACGAGATCCGCGCGCTGGACAAGTTCAAGGTGCTGCCGATCATCGCGCTCACCGCCCGCGCCATGAAAGGCGATCGCGAGAAGTGCATTGAAGCGGGCGCGTCGGACTACGTGCCCAAGCCGGTGGCGCCGGATCAGTTGCTCTCGGTCCTCTGCGCCTGGCTGCCGCGCGACGAGGCCGCCGAAGTGCAAACGGAGGCATCCAGTGTCTGAAAGCAACGGCAAGTGGGGATCGGCCGCGCCGCCGGGTCCGGAGGCAGCGCCTCCACGGCAGGCGGTTGACATCCTCGTCGTGGATGACAACGCCAGCAAACTGCTGGCGCTCGAGGCGGCGCTGGCGGCGCTCGGAGAGAACGTCATCGCGGCTTCGTCGGGGCGGGAAGCGCTGCGCCAGCTGCTCTCGCGCGATTTTGCCACCATCATTCTTGACGTCAACATGCCCGACATGGACGGCTTCGAAACCGCCCGCATGATCCGCTCGCGCGTGCGCTCAGCGACCACGCCGATCATCTTCGTCTCGGCCGTCAACATGAACGAGATCGACGCACTGCGGGGCTATTCGCTCGGCGCTGTCGATTACATCTTCGCCCCGGTTATTCCCGAGGTGCTGCGGGCCAAGGTGTCCGTCTTCGTCGAACTGCATCGCAAGTCCGAGGAAGCGCGCATCCACGCCGAACGCCTCGCCGAGCGCACGCGCGAACTCGAGCGGAGTCAGCGCGAGTTGCGGCTCTCCGAGCGCATGGCGTCGATAGGCACCCTCTGCGCCGGGCTGGGCCACGACATGGGCAACCTGCTCCTGCCCTTGAGCGTGTGGACGAACTCCATCAAGGCCGCCCAACTGCCGCCGGACCTCGAGGAAGGCGTGCGCCACCTGACAATGTGCGTGCAATACCTGCGGCGGCTGGCCAGCGGATTGCGCCTGGTCTCGCTGGATCCTTCGCGCAGCAGCGGCGATGAACTCGTGAAGTTGCCTGCATGGCTCGACGAGATCGAGCCGATCCTGCGGAATTCACTGCCGCGCGGCGTCAACCTCAAGACCGAGATTCCGGCAAACCTGCCAGCCGTTCGAATTGCACCGCACCGGCTCGCGCAGGTCGCGTTCAACCTCATTCAGAACGCCGGCGAAGTGCTGCGCGGGCGCGACGACGGGCTGGTGCGCCTGTGGGCTCAAGCCGAGGAGTCCGGTGAGGGCGTGCGCATCGGCGTCAGCGACAACGGACCCGGAATGCCGCCGGAAGTGTTGAAGCGCTGCCTCGACCCCTTCTTTACCACCAAGACGCGCGGCATCTCCACTGGCCTTGGTCTCTCGCTCGTACACGGCATCATCCGCGCAGCCGGCTCGCAGTTGGCCGTCACATCCTCGCTTGGCCGAGGCACGACTTTCTCGTTCGTGTTGCCGCCGGTTTCCGTTGCGTAGCGGCGCGACCGAAACCGCCAGATGCGACACGAAACCGCCAGACCATCTAGCGCAGCACATCGCCCGGGTGCCTTGCCCGGGCTTTTCTGTGGGCCGCGGAGCCGGCCCTCAACGGGTTGTC
>JADZAS010000008.1 GCA_020852515.1 Phycisphaerales bacterium | reverse complement strand
CGCCTTGGTGCGCTTCGTGCTCTTGCCCTTGGGACTCGTCTTCTTCGTTGCCATGCTCGTGCTCCTTTCGCAGTTCGAGCGGTTGAAATGGGCGCAGCGTCGAACGTCGACGCGGCGCGTGATGGGTCAGTTCTTCGCCGGCAGCGGCGTGATCTCGATCTTGCGCCCGCAGGCGGGGCACACGGCCTTGGTTGGCCGCACCGACTGGCGGCCCGCTTCGTACGCGTGCTCAAGCGCGAGGCGAATGTTGGCCACGCCCAGAGAATGGAAGTCTTGGCCATCGCGCCCACGCACCTCCAGCGTTTCAAGGTACAGGTCATCGCGGGCGATGGTCATCAGTTTGTTGTCGCGTGTGCTGATCATGCGTCCTCACTTTCGCGGGCGGCTCATTCCGCCCGGCGCTGCACACATGAAGGCCTGCAAGGCGCGAAGATGCAAGGGGAATCGAGCAGGATTTCAGCACATTTCGCAGATTCGCATCGGCGGACTCGGATTCTGGTAGGCTGCCGCGCACGGGCCGCGACGTTCGCCCAGGGCGGCGATCGACGCACCGGGCGGCGACAACGCGGCCGCTGGTACCAGGACGCCGCACGGGCCAACGTCGGCGGCGGAAGGGCAGGTGCGGCGTGATCAACTCGCAGGGCGAATCGCTGGTCTGGCGGTGGACCGATGGCAGCCGGGCGCACCTGTTCCGCCCGGCGCGGGCCATTCGCACCGAATGCAGCGCTTACTTCTCGCGCCCGATCATCGGCTCATATGACGGCTGCAGCAAGGCGATGGTTGCCGGCGGCATTTCGCCTCGTGGATTCTGCCGTGCGTGCCAGCGCATCGAAGCGAAGATCGGAGGCGCGGGATGAAGCGAAACGAACAGGACGAACGTGCCTTGCATGGGCTGCTCAATACGAGCGTCGATGACTGCCGGTCGCACATCGACAATATGGACGACATCGAGTTTCTCCAGCGCCTCTGGGGCGCATGCCAGGCCCGCGGTCACAAGACGCGAGCGACCATCGTGCGCCGCCGCATCAACAAACTCCTGGACGCGAAGCGAGGCAAAGCGTGAGCACACCAGCCACGGAGACGCTGAGGTCAGAGTCTGTTGTGCACGTGATCTGCGAGCGCTGCGGCATCGGCTACTACGCGGATGCGCTGTCCCGCAGCCTGTTCCCGATGGATGGCCCGGAAATCTGCGGGTTGTGCATGACCGCGGACTGGCCGCGCTTCGATCATGTCTGGTGTCGATGTAAGTCGGGAGGCACGTCGTGAAGTGCCTCAGCCTTTGGCAACCCTGGGCATCGGCGATCGCGATCGGATCGAAGCGCATCGAGACGCGATGTTGGGCCACGTCATACCGCGGCCCGCTTCTCATCCACGCCGCGAAGCGCTGTCGCGTCGGCGAACTGCGAGAACTCGAACAACAGAACATTTGGCGTGGCGCGATGCTTCCGCTCGTTGCGCTCAACGATCACTTCAAGGACTGGCTGCCGTTTGGTGCAATCGTGGCCATCGCTGATCTCGTCGATTGCTGGCCGACGTATTACTTCGATTCTTCCGTCGATCTGGATGTGCCGCGCCACGCGGTCGGGATTGAGCGTACGCGGTGCTTCGACTGGTGCGAGAGGAACATGGGCGACTTCGGCCCAGGCCGCTTCGGCTGGGTGCTCGACAACGTGCGCCGCATCCATCCCGCGATTCCGTACCGCGGATTCCAGCAGCTCTTCGAAGTGCCTGACAGCCTGCTGGCCGAACATGGAGTTTTGACAGGAGCAACCGCGTGAACGATCAGATGCAGCAGTTCCAGACCGCTCTCGTGAAACTCGATCGAGCCGTTGGCGCCCTGATCGATCGCGACGTCGAGGATGACAATCTCCGCGATGCCCGATGCCTGCTCACCAGCGCACTGATGCGTTCATGCGGAGTATCGCAGCTACTGCAACGATTCGTGTTCGAGCCTGAGAATGTCTCGATCGTTTACGCACGTCCCGTATTGAAGGCGGTCCACGACGCGTTCGGCGCACCCGGCGACTGGGGCGGCGATCTGTGCGATGCGCTGCGAGCAATCTACAACGTCAGACTGGAGGCCCAGCCCTCACGAAGTGAATGAGTAAAAGCGGGGCGGGCGACGTCCAGCGGGGATGCGCCTGCGTGCGAGAGATCACCTCGCGTCGCATTTTTTCACCCCGCCGCTTACCTGCCGAGCATCGAGGCTCGGCTTGCGCAAATACGTCCAGCGGAGAACAGGGTCATGGATGACTCTTCGGACGAATCAGAGGCTGACTTCACCGGCCGGCTACGTCGGCGGGAAGTGCCGCATCGCACCCCAGATCATCAAGCGCCTGCCCACCGACCGCGCGTGCTACGTCGAGGTCTTCGGGGGCATGGGCCACGTGATGAGCCAGAAGGACCCCGAGCCCAACGAGGTCTTCAACGACATCCAGTCGATCGTCGTCACGTTTTGGCTCGTGCTGCGCGATCACCGCGAGACGCTGATCGAACGCGTGCGCGGCATGCCCTACAGCCGGGAAGAGCACGATCGCATTCTCGCCTGGTGGGACGCGGGCTGTCCTGGGCCGGTCACCGACATCGAGCGATCCGCACGATGGGTGTACCTGCTCAAGACCTCGTTCTCATCACTCGTCGGCAACCCGTACGGCTACGCGCGCAAGGGCAACGGCAAGGCGAGCGGCTGGGTGAATCTGCCCGGGCGCATCGACGCGATCTCGGAGCGGTGGCGCGGCGTGCACATCGAGCACCTGGACTTTTCCGACATCATCCCGCGCTACGACGATGTCGGCACCGTGTTCTATTGCGATCCGCCGTACGTCGACTGCGAGGAGTACTACGCGGCGAGCGGCTTCAGCCAGACCGACCACGCACGCCTCGCCGGCTGCCTGGATGCGATCGAGGGCCGTGCCATCGTGTCGTACTACGAGCACAAGCTCATCGACGAGTTGTACCCGCGCAGCAAGTGGCGCCGGGCGAAGATCGCCGCGTTCAAGAGCGCCTGTCCGCTCGTGCGCGGGGGCGCGCAAACGCGGCCGCGATCAACCGAACTGCTGCTGATGAACTTCGACCCGAAGACGGGACGGCGACTCGATGAGCGATCGAGATCGACAAAGCGAAAGCGGCGTGCGGCCGACGCCTGAGACGATCGAACGGCGCGCTGTCGCCGTGGTGCAGATCCTCGAAATGCACCGCGGCGACGGCTCGTTCGTCAGCGCGGCGGACCTGGCCTCGCAGATCGGGCTGCCGGCGGCGATGGGCCACGAGACCAGGAGGCGGCGAATCAGGGAGGCCGTGCGCCGCGCACGCGAGCTGCTGCGCGAGCAGGGGGCTGAGGCGGTGCTCGTGGCCAACAGCCAGGGCTACGCGCTCACCGGCGATGGCGAGAAGATCCGCTCCTGGCTGGCCGGCCGGCGCCGGGCCGGCCTGACAGACCTGGTGGAGGTTCACCGCACCGAGCGATCGCCGGCCGTCGACGCGGCCACGGGCCAGACGCTGCTCTTCAAACCGCAACCGACGTACAGGATCTGATGCGTGCAATGGATCGCGCCGCAAAACTCGAATGCCTCACGTCGTTCCTGGCCGATGATTGCCGCTGTGACCTGGTCGCGTTCGATGAGATCGAAGAGCATGACGTCCGCACGCACATCGTGCTTGAGTGCTGGACGGCGGACCATCGCGCATTCCGATGCAGCTGGTTGGCCGACAGGTTCGACCGGTTGTCGATCGAGATCATCGGCAACCAGGTGCAGCGAGCCTATCGTGGCGCACACGGTCTCAAGGTGCCCGAGTGGGCCGATGAGGGCACCGATTGACACCCCTTCAACGGGCGGTCAAACAGGCTTCGAGGGGCGCGCACCTTGGCGCGCAGCGCGCACCTTCAAGCCGCGCGCGATCGGCGTTCGTGCGGCGGGATCGGCGAGTCTGGCGGTTTCGCTGTGTCGCGGCCGCGCCCGATTCGGCCTGGCGTG
>JADZAS010000007.1 GCA_020852515.1 Phycisphaerales bacterium | reverse complement strand
GATGCTTGCCTTCGAGGTCGATGGCGTTGAGGCCATTGAACTCGCGGCGCCGCGCGCCGACGGACGAGGCGAGCCACTTGTCGGCGATGCTCAGATCGAGCGGGCCGTTATTCCAGTTGCCCTCGGCATCGCGCGTGCGATCCGAGAAGAAGTGATAGTCGGGCCACCAGGTCAGGCCGCCGACCTCCACGCACAGTTCGGTCTGCGTGCGCATCATGAAGTCGCGGCCGCGCGGGTTGTAGCCTGCGAAGTCGTGATCCATGATGATGGGTCGGGCTTGATTCATTTCTTCACCACTGAGGCACAGAGGGCACGGAGAGATCAGGATTCAGACACGATGCGAACGCGGACGACACGAAAGCCTCGCCGATACATGCTGCGCCACGTGCCGCGTCCGGACGCAGCCCTTCTCACCTCGCGCGAGCAGCTGTGAATGCAACAGGTCGGCACGCGGCCATTGGGATGGCGCAGCGCGAAGGCGCGAATCGGTTTCACGGCTTGCCCCTTCCCTCGACGCCGGCGGCGAGGCGGCGGCGGGTGCGATCGTGGAGTGCCGTCAACGCCCTCCGAGCGTGAAACAGCACTTCACGATTCTCAAAGCACGCCATCGGTCCGCGCTGGAAGCCCTCCAGGCGATCGATGACGATGGCCAGCAGCGCCTCGTTGGTAATGCCGTTCACGCCAACCTCGCAGACGGGGCCGGATTGGAAGCCGATGAGTTCGAGCGTCTCGTCCGCTTCAGGGTTGACGATTGCATAGAAGTGCTGTTTGGGATCTTCGCCCATGGCAAAGATGCGCAGTCGATCGACGCGGCTGTCGCCGACATGATGCAGCGTGATCTCACGAGAGGCATTTTCGTCTGTCATTGCAGGACTCCTCGAATCTGCGGGTACTCGCTGAGCAGCCGGTTGATGACGTGCTCGCCGCGATGGATGCGCTTGCGCAGCGGCCTTGTGTCGCGCTTGCCGCTGGATCGATCCACTTGGAGCACGAACGTAATCGCGTGCTTGCAGTGCGGGCAGTACGTCGCCATGTACGCGGCGAGGCCGAACGACACCTCGTTGCGCGCATACTCGACGACGGCGGCGGGGCCGATGACGGTTTCGCAGGTCGGACACTCCAGGCGGATGATCTCGCGCGGCACGCTGCCGGCGTCGCCGGTGGCGAGCACCGCGGCCCGCTGGTCGGCGGCCGTCTGCTCGCGCATGGGAACTCTTCGCAACGCGGTGCTCATCGATCCTCCGATCCATTCACCACGGAGCCGCGGAGAGCGCGGAGGCCGATGCCGACGAATGCCCGGGGCAGGACTCGAACCTGCGACCTTGGTCCGTGTACGCGGCGAACCGCGCTGCATGCACACGCTCTACCAACTGAGCTACCCGGGCTCATGTTCATCCTGCTCTCCTCCTCCGCGTTTTCCGGGCCGCGACGCAGTAGTGCTTGACGCGTTCGCCGATCCGGCGAACCTCGATGGTCACGGAATGCCCGCGCGCTTTGGCCTCGTCGCGCATGCAGCGAGCCAGCATGATCGCATCATCCTCGCGCAGCCGCATCTCCAATGTTTGAACGCCTTCACTGTCGGGGAAGTACTCGATGGCCCTCACGAGAAACATCACGCCGCCCTCCCGCCGCTCGCCGGCTTCGCGTCATTCTGCGCCGCCTCGGCCTTCAACTGGTGCTGCCAATCGCGGGCCGTGATGTCGAGGATGCGCTTGAGCCCGCCGCCCTTGCGGCTCGCGCCGCGCGTCACCTCGCGCAGCACGTTGAGCCGATCGAGATCGGTGCCACGCTCGGCGCAGTACTGGCGGAACCACTGCCGGTACGTCATCGCTTCACCGCCTTCCGCGCTTTGGCCCGGCGCATCTGCCGCGTCTCGGCCGGTTGCACACCGTCGCCGCGCCACGAACCCACGATGTGGTTCGCACGCTTCTCGAATCGCCGCATCGAGCGTTGCGCCCTTTCCATGCCCCGGACGTAGGGATCGATGTCGAGGTTGATCGGCTGCAGCGCCATCACTGCCGTGTAGGCCGCGATGAAGTTGCTGCCGCCAGTTCTCTCGGGCATCACGCTCATCGCCTCACCGCCTTCCGGTTGAGCCCATCGGCGCTGCGCGCGATCCAGTCCTCATACATGGCGTCGATGAGCTTGCCCACGCCCAGGATCACCGCGATGTACTCGGGCAGCGTGTGCCGCAGATCCGCGATGAGTTCGCCGTCGTCGCCGTCGACGCGCCGATCCCGCAGGATGCCCAGGAGGCGATCGACGAACAGCCCGTGGTCGTTGTGCAGGCGCTGGAGTTTCAGGAAGGCCTCGGTCATCGCCGCCAGGTCGCGCCCCGCGCCGACGTCGGGCAGGCTGTACACGGCGTACTTCGTCGGATCGATGAGCAGCCGCATGATGCGCTCATCGCGCAGCTGGTCGAACAGCATCGCCCAGCGCTCGATGCTGATGTGGATGCGGTGATTGAGCATGAGGTAGACGGCCTGCTCGGACACGCCCCACAGGGAGGCGAGCTGCTGGCGGGTGATGCCCTGCTCGTCGTCGACGATGGTGCGCAGCAGTTCGACGGCCCGCGAGTCGTGGGCCGTCGTTTCGGCGAGTGCAGTCATGATCTCGCTTTGGGTTGCGGCGTCCATGCCGGGGTCCTCGATCAGCGCTGCGCTTTTGGGCGCAGCTTGAAGCGCAGCGGCGGGCGAGCGCCCGCTATGCTGCTCAGCGAAAACGCACCGCCGGCGATTGGGTCGGCAGTGCGCGGAGGGGAGAAATGAGTCGAGCCAGGCACTAGGCACTGGGCACCAGGCACTGGGGAATCGACCGCGCCGGGCTGTCGCTCGGCGCGATCCTTGGTTCGACCGACAATGGAGTTTTCCTCGATCGGCAGGCCTCCGGTATTGGTGCATGCCCCAGCGCGGCCCGCGACATGCGAGCCTTCAACGACGGGGCGGGTCATAGATGAGAACACGCTGCGCGGACGATCATGGGCCGCGCAGCGCGATGGCAAAAACGCACGGCGCGTCCGGTGGACTGCCGCGTCGTGCGTGGAACCTTCGAGCGCGGGACAACGAGTCACCGCGCGCGTGTGGGACTCAGCGCTGATCTCGTCGGAATGAGGGCGCTGGGTAGGGGGCAAGGACGCATCGCGAGAGGAGAGAGGGGCCGGGGCGCTGCTACCCAATCTGACCCCATTTCTAGAGGCTGCCTGCGACGACTCAGCGCAAACGGTTCCGCCCCTGTTGAAAACGTGCAACGGGCGTGCGGATTCGGAACCAGCCGCCGAGGCCAACGCCCCGGACTCTCTCGTCTTGTGGTGCGATGCGCCACTTGGGTAAATGCCGCCGCGCGCTGTGCGGCGGCACGTATCGATGGACGCGCACGCGGCGGCGGTCATGCGGACCTCCGGCCGTGGCGCGAGTTGTGGACAGCCCCCCGCACGGCCGTTGATTGCTCGGCAGGGGGTGCTTGAAGAGTGCGAATGATGACGGAGGACGGGTCGATCTTGAGAGAACGTACGAACGCAGACAGTGATGACCGACGGACTCGATCACCCCGAAGAATGCGGGCGACGGTCTGCACGTGCAGGCCCGTCTTCGCCGCAAGGGCCGCGTCCGTCAGGCCGCTGTTGAGCGCCGCAATTCGGATCGCATCGAGGTTGTATTCCGATCGGCCCACGCCACGACGCTAGGTGTGCAATCCTACGCCGTCAAGTGATAGTCTATGCAAAACTGTGATCTTACTGCACAAGTCACAAAAAGCCAAGGACTTCCGTGCTACAAGAACGGCATGATTGATGACTTTGCGGCCTGGGTTCGCCAGACGCGGCTGGCGCGCGGATTGAGCCAGGGCGACCTTGCAGAAGAGTCGGGGCTTTCGCGTGAATTGATCAACCGGCTGGAGCGACAGCGCGTTGAGTACGTCTCCGAGTTGACGATCATTCGCCTGGTCCGCGCACTCGGGAGAAAGCCGCCGGCATCGGTCTTGGCGGGGCTTCCGGTGGCGGCCGCAGAGCGTGATATTCCCAGCGGCGCATCAATCGATTGGGATCAGGTTCTGGAAGATGCACCCGGTTCAAGCCCACCGGCGTCGCTCTCGATCGAGGCGCCGGACACGGGCGCGGCCGTGAGCGATCTCAGTTCCCTCCGGGCACCGTGCGGCAGGGCGTTTCCGCAGTTCACAGTGACCGCCGCAATAAGCCGCGCACTGGGCCTGTCCGGGAAGGACGTCCAAACATTCGTACTCGGCGAGAGCGCGGGATTCCGACCAGCGCATCCGAACTTCAAGCCTGGCGACTTCATCGTCGCGTCGCCGTCGGTTCGGATGACGCCGGGGATGCTCTCCTGCGTGGAGATCGCGCACGACGACGACGCTTACTGGGTGGCCGGCTTCGTTTGGTCGCGCGACGGAGAGGCGCTAGAAATCCACCCAGTGCTCGGGGGATTTCCATTCCGAGTTCCATTCGTCGATCGACGCCATATACTGCGCGTCGTCGCCCATCTTTCGACGCGCCTCATTCCAGTGATAGAAGGTGAGCCGGAGCTGCGTGTTATCATGCCCGCCCTTCGGCCGAAGGAGTCAAAACGCCCAAGGAAGAAGCGGAAAAAGGAGTCCTGATGCGCAAGTTCAAGATCACCGGCATCGATCGCGACTCGGGGTTTGAAACGACGATCATCGTCGAGGCCAAAGATCGCCCCGCGGCGGTCGCGGAAGCCGAGAAGCGGGGTGTGTCGGCACAGCGCTGCGAGGAAGTCGTGGCCGATGAACTTGCCGCAGTTGGACACGAGCGGCCTGCCCAGGCGGTTGCGGGAATGAGCAGCGCATCGCCCTGGTCCCGCCGGCGCCGCGCTGCCGGGGACGGTGAATCGAGCGACGCGAGCGACGCGCCGCCGCCGCCAGACGAGCCGCCTGCGCAGGTCACGCCCCTGTACCCGCCGCAACCGTTCCAGCCGTATCAGCCAGACTTCATCATGCCGCCGCCGCTCTACTGGAAGAAGCTCAAGGATACGATCGCGAGCGGGGTTTTCTGGGGTCTGATGACATGGTTCTTGTTCTGGATCATCGTCCCGGCCGTGGTCATCTTCGTGCTCTTTCTCGTCGGCAGCATCGCGATGTAGCTCATCCGGCACCGCTTGACAGCGGATTGGGACGCGCCTACTGGATTCGCTGAATGCACGGCGCACTGAAACGCGCCGGCCTCCGGCCCCTCGGGGCCGCTGACAACCCATCGCCGCGACGCTTGAAGCGCGGCCACCAGATCGGGACCAACGGGACGTAGTGAACCCCGCCTGATCGCAGAAACGCCAAGGATGGTGTTTCGTGGCCACCAGCGCACTGAAGCGGATTCGTCTCGGCAAGTACCCCTGCATCACCACCAGCGACACTCCCCCGCACGGCCGTTGCACACTCTCTCCCGCGAAACGGCAAGCCATCCGCGAATACGCGGAGGGAATCGCCGTCATCGCGATGATCGCCATCGTCGCGCTGCTGCTGCTCGCCGTCGGCGGATGCTCTGCGGCCAAGACCGCCGCAAAGGCGTACGCGAGCGCGACGATTGACAACCACGCCCTGATCCTGCCCGACTACGCCGCGTACCTCCATGCCGATCCGGACATCGATGCACGCGCCCGAGAATCGCGCCTCGAACTCGTCGCGAGCCAGCAGCGCCTCGATGCAATCTACGGACCCGCGAGCGGCGATTCGCCCAGCCCCGAGTACTGCACGGCGACGATCACGCGCCACAGCATGATCCTGCCCGAAGTGCGATCGTACTACGAGGCCGATGCGGCTCTGACCGGGGGCACGCTCCGCGCCCGCACGCTGCTCATCGAAGAACAGCAGCGCCTCGATGCGCAGTGGCAACTCGACTTCGGCACCCCCACCCCGCCCACAGCGCCCACCGCACCCGACCCACAGCCAGGAGTGAACAGCAATGGCCAAAGCCCAGCAGCCCGACCCGCGTCAGCAGATGCAGGACTTCGTCGACTCACTCATCTCGGAGGCATCCGAGGAACTCAAGCAAGCGCCAGCCGATGCGGCGCGCATCCTGCAGGAAATCGCGGACATCGCCTCCGACCTGGCGAATCGCGGGGGCAAGCTCGACAGCAAGACCACCGCATGGCTCAAACGCTCGATCGAGACCGCGATCGCGACGGGCGTGGTGCGCAACACGGGCCGGGCGGCGCGCTCGCAACGGGCCGCGCTGCAACTGGCGGCGGGCCTGCTCATCGGCGCCATCAGTGGCGTGGACCTGCGCCATCTCTCGCGCTGAGCGCCATCGGCATCGTCTTTCATGATCCGCGCGGCCATGGTTTCGCGCGGTTACATCCGGTCGCGCTAAGGCGCACATTCCACTGGGACACTGACGAGGCGCTGGTTTCCGTTCGGCCCCGAGCAACTCACGGCCGAGGGGCGGCCAGCGCCTCCGAGTCCATTTCTCCCGCTAATAAAACCCCCGTGAGCGGGCCGCGCTCCGTACGGGTCACCGTCCAGCGCGGCCAAATGCAGCGCCCCGGGCGGCCGCGGAGCCGCCCGGGGCTTCTTGCCTACCGACCTTTCCCCAGTGCCTAGTGCCAAGTGCCTAGTGCCTCCCGTTCGACGACCCGTCAACGCCCATTCGAAAGCCAGTCATGGACAACGCACCCAAGATCGAAATCGAGCCCGGCAGCGAGACCAGCGAGAACAGCATCGCCAAGCTCGCGCAGTTCGGCGGTGGCGGACTTTTCGCGACCGTGCTGACGCTCGCGGCGACGACTGATATCCCGCCGTCGATTCTCATCACGGCGCTCATCT
>JADZAS010000006.1 GCA_020852515.1 Phycisphaerales bacterium | reverse complement strand
GATGCTTGCCTTCGAGGTCGATGGCGTTGAGGCCATTGAACTCGCGGCGCCGCGCGCCGACGGACGAGGCGAGCCACTTGTCGGCGATGCTCAGATCGAGCGGGCCGTTATTCCAGTTGCCCTCGGCGTCGCGCGTGCGATTCGAGAAGAAGTGATAGTCGGGCCACCAGGTCAGCCCGCCGACCTCCACGCACAGTTCGGTCTGCGTGCGCATCATGAAGTCGCGGCTGCGCGGGTTGTAGCCCGTAAAGTCGTGATCCATGATGATCGGGCGGGCGGCGGCCGTCATGACACCACTCCCCTGCACTGCGGGTACTTGTCCAGGAAGCGATCGATGGTTGCGGCGCCGCGCAGGATGCGCCTGCCGTTGACCGGACGCGTGAGCAGCCGGCCCGTCGCCTCATCGACGTTGAGGTTGAAGAGGATGATGACTTTGCAGTGCGGGCAGTACGTCGCCATCTGGGCGACGAGTTGCCAGCCGACGCGAATGCGAGTGCTCGCCGCACGGCCAGTGCCGCACTCGACCACGGCCTGCGGGCCGATGATGGTTTCGCAGGTCGGGCACTCCAGGCGGATGATCTCGCGCGGCACGCTGCCGGCATCGCCGGTGGCGAGCACCGCGGCCCGCTGGTCAGCGGCCGTCTGTTCGCGCATGGGAACTCTTTTCAATGTGCGCCCACAGCGTGGGTGGCTTGAAGTGCTCATCCCGCTCTCCTCTTCCGCCTCGCGTCGACGTTGTATTGCTTGACGGATTCCCCGCACTCGCGAACATCGATGGCAGCGCGGTTGCCCCGCGACTTCGCTTCATCGCGCAGGCAGCGGGCGAGCATGACCGCGTCGTCGTGCCGACCGCGCACTTCCAGCGTCCTGACCGGCTCGCTGTCGGGGAAGTACTCGATGGCCATCACGAGAAACATCACGCCGCCCTCCCGCGATGATCGAGGTCCCCCGGCAGAGCCGGGGGCTTTGCGGCCTCGCGCCGCTTTCGATCCGCCACGATCTTGTTGAGCGCGCTCTTCCAACCCCAATCGCTCATGCGGCGACGCAGGTCGCACACGGCGCGGGCGGTGTGGAAGTTCAGCCCGTCGGCGGCGCATTGATCGAAGAACCACTTGCGGTAGGCGCTCATCGCTTCACCGCCTTCCGCGCTTTGGCCCGGCGCATCTGCCGCGTCTCGGCCGGTTGCACACCGTCGCCGCGCCACGAACCCACGATGTGGTTCGCACGCTTCTCGAATCGCCGCATCGAATGCTGCGCACTTCGCAGCGCGCGGCAGTACGGATCGATGTTGAGATTGATGGGCTGCATCGCCAACGCCGCCGTGTAGGCCGCGATGAAGCTGCTGCCGCCAGTTCTCTCGGGCATCACACTCATCGCCTCACCGCCTTCCGGTTCATGCCCTCGGCGCTGCGCGTGATCCAGTCCTCGTACATGGCGTCGATGAGCTTGGCCACGCCCAGGATCACCGCGATGTACTCGGGCAGCGTGTGCCGCAGATCCGCGATGAGTTCGCCGTCATCGCCGTCGACGCGCCGATCCCGCAGGATGCCCAGGAGGCGATCGACGAACAGCCCGTGGTCGTTGTGCAGGCGCTGCAGTTTCAGGAAGGCCTCGGTCATCGCCGCTAGGTCGCGCCCCGTGCCGACGTCGGGCAGGGCGTACACGGCGTACTTGCGCGGATCGATGAGCAGCCGCATGATGCGCTCATCGCGCAGCTGGTCGAACAGCAGCGCCCATCGCTCGATGCTGATGTGGATGCGGTGATTGAGCATGAGGTAGACGGCCTGCTCGGACACGCCCCACAGGGAGGCGAGCTGCTGGCGGGTGATGCCCTGCTCGTCATCGACGATGGTGCGCAGCAGTTCGACGGCCCGCGAGTCGTGGGCCGTCGTTTCGGCGAGTGCGTTCATGATCTCGCTTTGGCTTGCGGCGTCCATGCCGGGGTCCTCGATCAGCGCTGCGCTTTTGGGCGCAGCTTGAAGCGCAGCGGCGGGCGAGCGCCCGCTATGCTGCTCAGCGAAAACGCACCGCCGGCGATTGGGCCGGCAGTGCGCGGAGGGGAGAAATGAGTCGAGCCAGGCACTAGGCACTGGGCACCAGGCACTGGGGAATCGACCGCGCCGGGCTGTCGCTCGGCGCGATCCTTGGTTCGACCGACACTGGAGTTTTCCTCGATCGGCAGACCTCCACTGGTACATGCCACGGCGCGGCCCGCGACTCGCGAGCCTTCAACGCAGAGGCGTTCACGTTGCAAAACGCCGCGCGGGTGGGCTGCCCGGCCATCGCCCGCGCAGCGCGAAAAAGATTCGAGCGCGGGACAACGAGTCACCGCGCGCGTGTGGGACTCAGCGCCGTGTTTGGCGAAATTGGGGCGCTGGGTAGGGGGCATGATCGCGATCAAAGCAGTGGTCATGCGGACCTCCGCTTCGAGCGCGAGTTGTGGACAGCCCCCCGCACGGCCGTTGGTTGCTCGTGTGGGGGCGCGATAAGAGGGCGAACCTGATGAGCCATCGACTCGATTTCGATCTGGGCGAGCCGCTCAGAAGCCAGCGCTTCGAGGCAGCGAGAGGCGGTCTTGTACCGGCGCTGCCGCTGAACCGCGACGAGCCGCGCGATGAGATGCGCGTCGTGCGTGGTCACTCGTTTGGGAATCGGGTCGCTCATGTACGTCACACTATGACGTACTGATCGGAGGGGTCAAGTGGATTACGTCAAAAATGACGTACATTTTCACCACGGGTCATCGGCCGTACTGTGCCACATGCCCAAAGGGCGTCAGCGATTCAACCCGACTTTGCCGGACTGGCTCTATCCCATGCTTGAAGAGGAGAAGCGGGCGCTCGGCCCGGGCGACAAAACGCACGGAGCTGCCCAGCGGGTCGCGATGGCGGCGCTGATGATCTACTTCGCGCTGCCCGAGGACGACCGGCGGAACCTTGCGCGGCTCATGTCGAAACGAGAAAAGCCCAGTGTTTCCCGCGATTTCGAGGCGCACTGGATCGGTGATGCAATCGAGGCGATCAGCGAATTAGGCGAAGCCGAGACGATGCAGTTCGTGAAGGGGATGCGGGCTCGATTAGAACGGCTGCACACCTTGGGCACGTCGGGGGGTCGCCCCGGAGCGGCGTCCCACACGAGCAAACGCCGCCGCCCAGCCTGAACAGATGGCGGCGAAGTTCCGGGAGGGACACGGTCGTGGTGACATTGCAGAACTCGTCGGCATCGCGGCGTCGAAGGTCTGTTTGCATGATGGTGAACGTATCCGAGCAAACCCCTAACGTCAAGGGCGGATTGACTCGGCCCCGCCGGACTTGGAGAATCCGACATCGCAACGAAGGAGAGCGACCATGTGGCGAACATTTGCAGCGGTACTTGTCGGCCTGATGCTTTGCGGCCTGGCCCGGGCACAGGAGCCGGACGCCGATTCTGGCGATCGACTCGAAGAAATCTCGCAGGTCATCGCTGATCTCGAAGCGCGGATCATGTCGCTCGAAGACGAGAATGCAGTGCTGCGTCAGGCGGTCGAAGATCTTGATCGCATTGTCGCGGAGCTGCGCAGCCCGGCCGGCGCGACGCGGCGCGACATCACGGCTGAGGTGAAGGACCATCCGACCTTCCGCCTTGAAGAAGTGCGCAAGTACGACCCGGCACCCGAGAGGGCGCGGCTCGCGGAGATCGACAAGAGACTCACGGAGATTGCCGAATCGACCGAAAAAACCCAGCGGACGTTGGACGCAAACAAGAGGAAGAAGGATGTGAGCTCGGCTGATACGGCGCGGCTCAATAGTACGCTCAGCTCGAACAGGATCGAAGCGCGCCGGTTGCAGGTCGAAGCGGCGCGTATTCAGCGAGAGGTTGCTGTGCCGCGATTCTGGCTGATGGGCTGGGACGGCGACAATGATGTGATGCTGCTGACGACGCGCGACGAAGCGGAACTGATGCGCATGGTTCGCCAGGGCGACTGCCTCCAGTGGGTCGGTGAAGTGGTTGAAGCCGGCTTGATCGGCGCGGAGGCAAAGCCCTACGAAACGGTGATCGCCAAGCGCGTGTGGAGAATGGAGAACCAGGCACCGATTGCCGATCGGCCGAAGGATCACACCGCAGTCTGGGCGCCGCTGATCGAGAAGACAGCAAGTCCGAAATCCACGCCTCTTCCGCATCTTCCGAGCGGGCTGAGGAAGTAAGCGCGATGGAGTGGAACCTGCAATTCGAGGGCGCGTTCCAGCGAATTCCGCTGTGGGTCTGGTTCATCAGCGTGTTCGTTTTCGGGCTGCAGACTGGATGGTTGCTGTGCGTGATCAAACGCCGTTGGATCGAGCGGACTTGACGCGATGGCGCGACGCGCCTACTGGATTCGCTGAATGCACGGCGCAGTGAAACGCGCCGGCCTCCGGCCCCTCGGGGCCGCTGACAACTCACCGCCGCGACGCGATAAGCGCGGCCACCAGATCGGGAGCAACGGGGCCTAGGGAACCCCGCCTGATCGCAGAAACGCCAAGGATGGTGTTTCGTGGCCACCAGCGCACTGAAGCGGATTCTTCTCGGCAAGTACCCCTGCATCACAACCAGCGACACTCCCCCGCACGGCCGTTGCACACTCTCTCCCGCGAAACGGCAAGCCATCCGCGAATACGCGGAGGGAATCGCCGTCCTTGCGATGATCGCCATCGTCGCGCTGCTGCTGCTCGCCGTCGGCGGGTGCGCCGCACCCAAGCACGCGGCCGAGGCGTACCACAAGGCGACGATCGTCACGCACGATCTCATCCTGCCTGACCTGGTTGTCTACGTCCAGGCCGATGACGGCATTGATGAACTCGAGCGAGCCGCCCGCCTCAAGGCGATCACCCGCCAGGAGACGCTCGACGATCTCAACACGCCCAGCCCCGAGTACTGCGCGGCGACGATCGCCAACCACGCGACGCTGCTGCCCCAGGCGCGGCAGTACTTCGAGGCCGACCCCGAACTGACCGGCGGCGCCCTGCGCCTGCGCACGCTGGTCATCGAAGAACAGCAGCGCCTCGATGCGCAGTGGCAACTCGACTTCGGCGCCCCCACCCCCACGCCCAACTCAACCCCGACAGGAGTGAATCGCGATGGCCAGATCAACGCAGAGCCCGGCAACCACGAGCGTGCAGCAATGGTGGAACGAGACGATCGCCGAGTTCGCCAAGGAAGCGAAGATGCTGCCGGCCGACGCGGCCAGGCTCACGGGCGAACTGGGCGACATCGCGATGGACTACTCGCGCAACGGCCGATCGATGACGGCCAAGGACGCCGCGCTCGCCAAACAGGCGGGCAACCTGGCGATCACGACGGCGATCGTGCGCAACCTGGGGCGCGAGG